>JALZHV010000003.1 GCA_030860625.1 Actinomycetota bacterium | reverse complement strand
TGACCGCCTGGTCGCCGCCACCGGCCCCGACGAGGCCGATGACCGTTTGCAGTAGCGCTGCCGTCGAACCCATTCCCGCTGTAAGACTACGGGGCCGTGAAATTCCTCCTGATCCCGCTGGCGATCCTCGCCTTCGTCCTCTTCCTGCTCGTGCTCGGCGCGATCGGGCTCGCCATCTCCTTCGGCGTCATCTACGTCTTCGGCCGGATCTGGCGGCTGCTCACCGGCGGCCGGCCCGGCAGGCGCCGCAGCGGCTCGGCGACGGGCTGAGCTTGGGCGGACGCGGGGTCCAATTAGCCGGCGACCGCTCGTCCCGGTGGCGGTCGCCGGCCACGTCCTCAGGGCCAGCCCCGGCTCTAGCGCCTCGCGGTTATCCCCTGTAGGACTGTCTATTGGACTGGATACCCAGTCCAATGAGACTGAATCAGCACGGTCGGACGCCGGCGGCGCTCTTGACGACCTCGAAGGCGCTGCCGGGGATCCGCTTCAGCTGGTTGAGGTTCTCGTCGTCCCAGCGGCGGTCGCTGGTGCCGGAGAAGAACCAGTTGGAGCCGTTGTCGGCGACGATCAGGCCGTAGCGCTTCATCGCCCGCGCGATCGTCTTCGCGTGGCCGCTGAAGCGGCCGAGGCCGTAGCCCGCCTTCAGGCGCAGCCGCAGGCCCATCGGCGGGGCGGCGGGGTTGGAGGTGTCCCCGGCGCAGTGGGAGGCGGGGTGGACCCAGGCGTCCCGGGTGCTCTCGAAGGTGACGCGAATCGCGTGGTCGAGGCGGCCGGAGGCGACCTCGTCGTAGCGGACGAGGCCGGGGAAGATCGGCAGCCCGGCGGCGTCGGCCGAGGTCCAGCCCTCGGGGTGGCGGGCGGCGGAGCGCAGGTCCCACTCGACGCCGGAGTCGGCGTTCCAGTGCGGGCGCGGCTTCGGCACGTAGAAGGCGCGGTAGAGCTCGTACAGCGTGCAGCCGGCGCGGTCGACGACGAGGACGTGGCGGTCGCCGTCGCTGCCGTTGCCGCCCTCGATCGGCGCCTTGGCCGGGACCGGGAACGGCCCCGGGTCGCTCTCGTCGCCGTAGGCGGTGTAGTTGACCGGCAGCTTCCGCTGCCCGGCGCCGACGACCGAGTAGGGGAACCCGTAGGCGCGCGGCGAGCCGAAGTCGGGGTGCAGGTGGTCGCCGCCGTGCGAGTTGATGTAGGCGATGTAGGCGCCCGAGCGCGGATCCCGCGGCGCCTTGGAGATGTCCTGGTTCCAGGCCGCCTGGGTCGGGAGCGACGGCGCGCGGGGCGAGAGCGACGCCGGCGGGTCCGGGAAGACCGGGCAGGGCCCGAGGCTGGGGTAGGGACCGAGGGCGGAAGCGGGGCCTGAGAGGAGCAACACGCTTACGAGCAGCGTCGCAAGGGCTGCGGCAGCGGCCGTGATGAAGCGCATCCGACTTTTGGCCCACCGGGGTGTGTTCAATCTCGGATGCGTCATTCTGTCCCGCCTTTGTCAACCGATTTCTCCCCGGTATGCGGGGACGATCTGTTTGACGCTACCCGGGATCGGCGGTGCCGTAGATCGCTCTCAGCCAGATGTCCACGAGGACGTCGAGGACGCGGTCGTCCTCCAGGGAGGGGGACTCGCCGGCGAAGGTGGCGTACTGGGCCCGCTCGTTCATCTGCACGAGGGCGATCGCGAGGTCGCGGGCGGGCTCGCCGGGAGGGGCGGCACCGCGGGCGCGCTCGGCTTCGATCACCGCGGTGACGTCGGTGACCCAGGCCTCCATCACCTGCGTCCAGAGGTCGCGGGCTTCCTGGTTGGTCGTGCGCAGTTCGGCCGCCGCCAGGACCACGGCGCGGCGCGCGCGGAAGGCGGCGTAGAGGTCCTCGAGGCCGCGGCGCAGGCCGCCGCGCGGGTCGCCCTGGGCGAGCGTCGCCAGCGCCTCCTCGCGGCTGCCGGCCGCGGCGGCGACGAGGCGGTCGATGATCGTCAGCACCACCGCGTCCTTGGAGGGGAAGTAGAAGTAGAAGGTGGGGCGGGAGATGCCGGCGCCTTTGGCGAGGTCGTCAACCGAGATCTCGCTCAGCGGCCGCTCCTCCAGCAGCCGTTCCGCCGTCTCCAGGATCGCCCGCTCGCGGTCGTCGCCGCTGGCGCGGGTGCCCCGGCGGCCACGGCCTTTCGCGGGGGAGGACGCTGCTTTGGCTTTGGAGACGGTGGCCATGTGACGCACGATACACGGCGTTGACAGAATCGACAAAGAGTTGACACTCTCGACACAGTGTTGATAAAGTCCCCGCCGATGAGCAAACGCGTGATCATCACCGGCGCCGCCAGCGGGATCGGCGAGGCAACCGCGAAGGCCCTGCGCGAGGAGCGCGGGGCGCAAGTGGTCGGCCTCGACCTCAACGCCGGCGGTGACCTGATCCCATGCGACGTCACCGACCAAGGGTCCGTCGATTCCGCTGTCGCTCAGGCGACGGAGCGGCTCGGCGGACTTGACGCGCTCGTCAATTGCGCAGGCATCGGCATCCCCCAAAGCGCCGCCCATCCCCCGGGCGACGACGCGGTCCGGGTGCTCGATGTCAATTTGCTCGGCACCTGGCGGGTAACCGCCGCCGCGTTGCCGGCATTGCGTTCCTCCCGCGGGCGAGTCGTGAATATTTCTTCAGGGCTCGCTTTCCTTGCCGTTCCATTCGCCACCGCCTACGGCGCCAGCAAGCGCGGAGTAGTTGGTTACTCCGAGCAGCTGCGCGCCGAGGTCGGTGACGAAGTGACCGTCACCACCGTCTACCCCGGGTACATCCGCACGCCGATCCACGACGCCAGCCGCGAGGCGGGCATCGGCCTCGAGGGCATGGTGCCACCGGAGCCGCTCAGCGCCGCGGTCGAGACGATCGTCCGCGCCATCTACGGCAAGCCGGCCCGGGACCTCGCCACCACCCGGCGCGGCACCCAGTCCTACGCGGCCCTCCGCCTCCTCCCCAAAGGCCTGGTCGAGCGGGCGATCCGGCGCCAGATGCGCGCCGGCGCCAAGCGCGGCCGCTTCGAGTCCACCCCGATGACGAGCGACCTCCTCGCTCGCCTCAACCGCTAGCCAGGAGACCCCCCATGTCCGACCCCCGCGAGCACGTCGACGTCCTCATCGTCGGCGCCGGCCTCTCCGGCATCGGCGCCGCCGTCCACCTGCAGCAGAGCTGCCCCGGCAAGAGCTACGCGATCCTCGAGGGGCGCGAGGCGATCGGCGGCACCTGGGACCTCTTCCGCTACCCCGGCATCCGCTCGGACTCAGACATGTTCACGCTCGGGTACGCGTTCAAGCCGTGGCGGGGGGAGAAGTCGATCACCGACGGCGAGTCGATCCTCTCCTACATCCGCGAGACCGCGACGGAGTACGGGGTGGAGGAGAAGATCCGCTTCGGCCACAAGGTCGTCGCCGCCGAGTGGTCGAGCGCCGAGGCGCGCTGGACCGTGCGGGCCGAGCGCGGCGGCGAGACGGTCGAGCTGACCTGCGACTGGCTCTACGGCTGCACCGGCTACTACCGCTACGACGAAGGCTTCACGCCGAAGTTCGAGGGGACCGAGCGCTTCGGGGGCGAGATCGTCCACCCGCAGCACTGGCCCGAGGACCTCGACTACAGCGGCAAGCGCGTGGTCGTGATCGGCAGCGGCGCGACTGCGGTGACGCTGGTGCCGGCGATGTCCGAGCGCGCCGCGCACGTGACGATGCTGCAGCGCTCGCCGACCTACGTGATCTCGCGGCCGGCCCGCGACGCGGTCGCCCGCGTGCTGCACCGGCTGCTGCCGGAGAAGGTGGCCTACACGGCGACGCGGTGGAAGAACGTGATGCTGATGCTGGGCAGCTACAAGATCTCCCGCCGCTGGCCGGGCGTGATCAAGCGCGTCATCCGCAAAGGTTTGGAGCGCGATCTGCCCAAGGGCTACGACATCGACACCCATTTCAAGCCGCGCTACAACCCCTGGGACGAGCGCCTCTGCGTCGTGCCCGAGGCCGACCTCTTCGAGGCGATCGGCAGCGGCAAGGCCGACGTCGTCACCGATCGGATCGAGACCTTCACCGAGAAGGGCATCCGCCTCCAGTCCGGGCGGGAGCTCGAGGCCGACGTGGTCGTCACCGCGACCGGGCTCAACCTGCTCGTCCTCGGCGGCATGCAGATCCTCATCGACGGCAAGGAGCAGGACATGTCCGAGACCGTCGGCTACAAGGGGATGATGTTCAGCGGCGTGCCCAACCTGAACCTGGCGCTCGGCTACACCAACGCCTCCTTCACCCTGAAGACGGACCTGGTCGCCGACTACATCTGCCGCCTTCTCAACCACATGGACGCGCGCGGCTACCGCGTCGCCACCCCCAAGGCCCCCGGCCCCGGCATCGAGACCGAACCCTTCATCGACCTCAAGTCCGGCTACGTCCTCCGCTCCCTCGACCAGCTCCCCAAGCAGGCCGCCACCCACCCCTGGCGCCTGCACCAGAACTACGCCCAGGACATCCGCCTCCTCCGCAAGGGCCCGATCGACGACGAGATCGAGTTCTCCCGCGGCCCTGCCCAGCGCCCCGAGGCCCCCACGGCCGAGCAGATCGGCGAGTTCGCCGCAGTCGCCTAGAATCCCCAGCAGCGAGGTGGCAGTAGCTCAGTTGGTAGAGCTCCGGCTTGTGGTGCCGGCGGTCGCGGGTTCGAATCCCGTCTGCCACCCCTAGAAGAAATCCCTGCAAATCGGCGTGTCGGGGTCTGCGGTGTCGGTTTAACCGGACCCAAAATGCTCGGGCCTCGCTTCTACGGCCGACGGATCATGGAAGGCAACTCCATCCCGCCAGGAAAGGACATCTCCAGTGCTCCCTGACGGCGAGCCTCTTGAAACGCGTAGTAGAGATCAATATCGGGCTTGTCGATTTTGGCCGCGACGTCCTTGCCCTCGACTTCGCCCTCGCGACTCGCATCGATCAGACGCATGGAAACGTCGATCACTTCTCGCGTTAACTCCATATCGGGCATGACCGCAACCTAGTTTGCGTTCCAGATGGAACCGCGACCGCCCTTAGGCTTCGGAGTAATGATCGAGATGCTGGAGCGCCCCAGCCATACCATCAAGTCTTCCGCGGCTCCGATCTCTATGCGCTCATCGGGGAGCTGGCTTCCATGTCAAAGGCTTCCGGTGGGTGACCATTAATGAGTTCTTCGGGTAGTTATCGCCGCCGCGCTCAGCAGATCCAGAGGGAAATTGAGCAGGCTACCCTCAAGAGAGCGAACCTCGAAGAGAAAGCGGCGAAAGCCGACGCGGCCGCTGCTCGCGCCGAGGCAGCTGCCACTAAAGCCTCTTCCGCAAACAGTGCCGCAACTAAGCGGCGTGAGGTTGAACGGGAACGCCAAAAAGCTACGGCGGCCCGGGCGAACGCAGCAAGAGAGTCGAAGAAGCTTGTCGGGCTGCAAAAAAAGCTCAACGAGGCTCAAGTCAACGCTACGAAGGCAGAAGGACGCGAGCGCGCCACCGAGGCACGAAAGCAACAGATAAAGGAGCAGCAGGAGGCGCAGCGACGGCGGATGGAGGAGCGGCGACAGCGAGAAGCCGCGCGGGCCGTTGAAGCAGCTCAAGAGCGTGAGGTTTCTACGCTCGCAGAACGCACGGAAGCTCTCGAGGAGGAGATTCGCGAAGCGCAACTTGCGGCGCCCACCAAGATCACCGTCTTGCTCGTCGCCGGGACCATCGAAGGGGGAAGCGAGCCGCTGCGCCTGGACCGGGAGGTGAACGAGATCCAGAGGCGGATCCGAGAGAGTAAGCACCGCGATGCGATCAGGTTCGTCTCCCGGCATGCAGTCAAAGTCAATGAGCTCATGCAGGCCCTAAATGAGGAGGAGCCCGATGTCGTCCACTTTTCCGGACATGGCAGTCAGGATGCCTTGCTATTTGAAGGCAATGATGGACAGCCTCTCGCGCTATCAAATGAAAACTTGAGCCTCCTACTCCAGGCCGCTCCAAGGCCGATCAGACTCGCAGTCTTCAACGCCTGTGAATCAAGTATTCAGGCAGCGCTGGCATGCGACTTCGTCGATGCGGCGATCGGGATGGACGCTTCAGTCGCTGACGCTAGCGCGAAAGAGTTTGCTGGGCAGCTCTACAACTCGATTGGCTTTGGGCACGATCTCAACCTGGCGTTCACGCAGGCAAAGGCTCAAGCATCACTCGCCAGAACGCTGACCGGGGAGCCGCGTCTATATACCGCTGAGAATGTATCGGCCGAGCAGCTTGTGCTTGTGGCGCCAGCGGAGCCGAGCCAGTAGTTGATCACGGTACGAATGCCTGTTCATAGGCGTGCGGCCGGGAACACCCGTTTATCTCCGAATTGAACGGATCAGCTCGCACTCCGTCGGACGCGCGTATAGCGGCCGAGTGTTGGGACTCAGAGGCGGCTGCGCGGAAGGCGCCGCCTAGGAGAGCAACTCTACCGTACGGTTCTCGTTGTAGCAACCAAATATCCCGCGTATCGAGCTCGGGGGCGTAAGGCGGCTTTGCTAGCTGTTAGCCTCGTATTAGCGGAGGGTGCTCGACTCCTTGGTTAATCCCAGCTTGTCCGCAAAGTCTTGGGCCCGGTGCCAGAAGGAAGTTCCTTTTGAGGGTTGGTGGCGGAGGAACCATTCGACCGCCATTTCGAAGTCGATGTCCTCGGCCAGGGAGCTGCAGAGGAGTATTGGGCCGGCGGGGGTGATGAACGCTGCGAGCGCTCGGAGGTGGCGGCGAGTCAGATCCTTGGTGCGGTGCGGGGCGCCGATGGTGGCGAGGAAGTCGGCAGGGTCGTGCTGGGGATTGGGGTTGACGATCAGGGCCTTGCGGGCGAGTTCGGGATCGGAGAGCACCGTGTGTATCTCCCAGGCGATGCCGGAGCTAGGGCCGGGGACAATGACGATCGACGTCGTCTTCTTCAGTAGTTTGCTCACCGCCGCCTGCCAGTCCATATCGGGGCGGAGGGGATGGTGAGCGGCACCGACGGTTTTCGTCTGCCCCCCGCTCGGTTGGGCGATGGCGAGGACTTCGCCGTTGGCCCAGAACAGCCAAGTGACCACGTTCTCGAGGAAGTCCCTGGGTCTTGGCAGGGCCAATAACGGATCGGTTTCCCGCCTTGGGCCTGGATGGGACGGCACGGTCAGGAGATCGGAGCCGAACGGCCGCAGGAATACCGCAGCAGGCGACTCGCCAAAACGGCGGGGATTGATCCGCGTCTCAGCGCGCATCTCCCTGCGCTGGGCATCGCGCGTCAGTCGTGCCCCGATCATGGCGAGCACGGTGCCGACAATGAAGAGAATCGCGCCGATCAGCCAGAGGGGGAGGTGGCTATGTTGAACATATAGGCCCGGAATGCCGGTCACCAAGGCGTCGCTGTTGTACGCGAACGGCAGGCCCGACATGCCGATGAAGGAAACGCCGAGGATCGAGAGCGAGTTCCCGGGACCCCGGTGGAAGAAGTGGTAGATCCAGCCCCGCTCGTGGAGTGGGAACTGGTAGGCCCAGGCCGCCTCTTTGAAGGCTACGGAGACGTTGCCGGCGGCGGCAAAGAAGGCGAGGCCAGCGGCTTTGTGCGAGCGATTGCCGATCCAGATCGCAGCGGCGAGGCCAGCGAGGGAAAGGATCAGGTTAGAGTGGAACAGGGCACAGGTAATCACCAGGAGATAGGAGGTGCCCCTGACCAGGCCTCCGACGCGGATCCCAAGCCCGTATGCCGCCGCATGCCTGGAGAGGTCGACAATCCCCGAATCGTCGGCTCCCTCCGGCTTTGGAGCTCGCAAGTCTCGGCGCCGCACAGCCGCCGTCCCGCGGCGTTCGGGGCTGGTGCACCAAGTGAATGCCGCCGTCGTCGCCCACACGGTGACCAACGGTGCACATGCGATTGCCAGGGTCCTCAGCATGAGACGAGCAATCTATTCGGCTGAACCAAAGCTGCGTGGCTGACGGTACGTTTAGGGTACGCGGAAGTCTGACCGCTAGAGCATTGACTGATATGGATCTGCCGGCTCTGTTCCGTGCGGCTGATGCGAGTTCACGGGACGGGCAGCGTGCCTACCGCTGGGGCATAGGCGCGATTCTCGTTACTTCGGTGGGGATCGCGGTGCTCGGCGCGGTTGGTGGGAATGAGTGGCATCTTGCGCTCGGGGTCGCGGCAGCGATTGTCTTCGTCGTGGCTCTCGTCGTTCAGGTCGAGGTCGCTCGCCGTCGCCCCGAGGAGGACTGGTACGACGGCCGAGCCCTAGCTGAGTCGGCGAAGTCGCTCGCCTGGCAGTACGCCGTCGCCGGCGGCCTCTACGGGCACGGCGCCGACGGATCGGAGGCCGAGTGCGATAGGCGGCTCTTGGCTGACCTCCGCGGTCTGCTCGACGACATCGGCGGCGGCCACCTCGTCAGTGCCCCCGGCACCGAGCCACAGATCACCGCGGCCATGCGCGAGCTCCGCGGCCAGAGCCTGCCGAGCAGGCGCGATGCTTACCTCACCGGGCGCGTGGGCGATCAGCGGGACTGGTACGACGATAAGGCCCGCCTGAACAATCGCCGTCGCCGTTTCTGGCTGGGGGTGGTGCTGCTGGCGCAGGTGATCGGCGGCGTTGCCGCGGTTCTTGCTGCGGCTGGCGTTCTCGACCTCGACCTGCTGGGAATCGCCGGCGCCTTCCTCGCGGCCAGTGTCGGTTGGATCCAGCTGGGCGACTACGGGACCCTGGCCAGCGCCTACTCGGTGGCCTGCCATGAGCTCGGCTTCGCCGAAGAGGAACTACGGGCGATCAACAACGAGCAGGCATGGGTCGAGGCCGTCTCCGACGCGGAGCAGGCGATCTCGCGGGAGCACAGGATGTGGCGGGCGGCCCGTGGCGCCCGCGGTGTCGATGTCTGAGCACGTCTACGACGCCTTCGTCTCCTACAGCCACGCGGAAGACCGCGGGGTCGCGCAGCGGTTGCGGGCGGGGATGGAGAGGTTCGCCAAGCCTTGGTACCGGCCGCGGGCGCTGCGGATCTTCCTCGACGTCAGCAGCCTTGCTGCCGAACCGGCCCTGTGGCCGTCGGTCGAACGAGCGCTCGGCAGCGCCAAGTGGTTCGTACTCGTCACCTCGCCCAGCGCGGCGGGCTCAAAATGGGTCAACCGGGAGATCCACTGGTGGCTTGCCAATCGGCCGGTCGAGAGGCTGCTGGTCGTCGTCGCCGACGGCTCCCTCGCCTGGGACGAAGATGCCAACGACTTCAACGCAGATACTTCCTCGGCGTTGCCGCCGGCACTGCGGGGTGCCTTCTCCGAGGAGCCGCGCTGGGTCACCGTCCCTCCTAGTGCGAGCGGCAACCCAGAGCCGAGCGAGGCAGAGATGCGGGGGACGGTGGTCGACGTCGCCGCGACGATTCGTGGAGTCGGCAAGGAAGAGCTGGAGGGCGACGCCGTGCGCGAGCGCCAGCGCACCAGGCGGTGGGTGGTCGGAACGATCTCGAGCCTCAGTCTGTTGCTGCTGTTGGCCGTCGTCGCCAGCCTCGTCGCACTGAGCCAGCGGGCGAGTGCGATCGACCAAGCGCACGTCGCCACCTCGCGCCAGGTTGCGACGCTCTCCGAACGGGTCGCAGGACGCAACCTCAACGTCGCGATCCAACTCGCCGCGACCGCCTACCGGATCGACGCCAACCCGCAGACCCGGGCGGCGCTGATCAACGCCAACACGACGAGCCCGAGCTTGATCGGGTTTCTGCAGACTGAGAGCCCGGTCACCCACCTCGCCGGCAGCAAGGACGGACGTTTCGCCGTCGCCGGGCTCGAGGACGGCAGTGTCCTGCGCTGGCGGCTCGGTAAGCGCCGGCCGCGTCTAGTCTTCCGGGTCCGCGACGAAGCCCTCGCTGTCGCAATCAGCCGCGACGGCTCGACCGTCGCCGCCGCTGGCACCGATGGCGTCACTCTCTGGCGGGACGGGCAGGTGGGTGCAAAGTTGCCGGTGCCGAAGGGGCTCGAGCCAGTCGCGGCCGGGCTCTCGCCCTCGGGGCGCACGCTTGTCTTCACTGCCGGCCCGCCCGACTTCGGCGAAGGCCTGAACGCGGCGATCGTTGCCTCCACCGCGGACCCCGGCGACCGGGTCATCCACTGGGAATCACCCGGCGGGGCGCCGGCAGTCAGCGTCGCCTCTGACCGGCGCGCGCTCTTCGACTACGGCAACTGGAAATGGAGGAACCTGGAGAGCTGGAGTGGGAAGCTCGAGGGCGTCGGCGTCGGCGCCCACGACTTCGCCCACACCGCCTCCGCCGACGGCCGCTTCTGGACCGTCACTAACGGCGCCGAACGAGTGGAGGTCTGGTCGACCGAGCGCGACCCGAGTGCCGGGCCGACGGGTGCCGTCGAGGTGCCGCTGGCCGAACAGACCGGCCTCGCCCTCAGTCCCGACGGCTCGACCCTGGCCGTCGCCGGCTCGGGCGAGGTCTATGTCGCGGCAGTCACGCCGGTCGAAGAGTCGCGCGAGGAGGAAGCGCGCCGCCAGGCGCAGTTCGGTGACGGGCCGGTGGCGCTAACCGGGCAAGAAGCGGATCTTCTCGCCTTCGCCGACGACACCCACCTGTTGACCGCCACCGGCAATGAGATCGGCGTTTGGGACACCGAGCAGCTGGACCGCCTGGCCGACTCCGAACGGGTGCCGCTGGGCAGCCGCTGCACTCTCTGCGGTGGGCCTACGCTGAGGGTCTCGCCCGATGGGAAGAGGCTGGCGGCGATCAGCGGCCTGGGCGGATCGGCCTTCGTCCAATCGCTGGTCGGACCGCCGGAGCGCGAGGTGCTTCCCGGCGACGGTTTCGACTTCTCCTACGGAGCTCCGGTCTGGCGGGGGGACGGGGATCTGGTCGCTTTCCCGGTGTGGGGAATGGGTGGCGGGCTCGACCTCTCCTCGCTTGCCGGCCTCCCGGCCGACATCCGGGCCTGGTCGGGCGGCGGCGGCAGCGGTGAACTCGGAGAAGGGGAAATGATCAACGCGGCGGCGCCCGACGGCGACAGCGCAATCGTGATCGACGAAACCGACACCATCTACTGGCAGGATCTCGAGACCGGCGCGGTCGAAGACGTCTTGCCGGGGCCACCCGACGCCGAAGGGGTAGGCGGCTCTGCGGCAATCAACGCGGACGCGGACTTGCTGGTCACTCTTGACGAAGAAGGGGTGGCGATCGAGGATCTGCGGAGTCGCCGCGTCGTCTCCCGCATGCGCTTCGGCAAGGATCTCGCCGTCAACGAAGTCGTCTACGCCGGGCCGCGTCTCCTAATCCAACTCAGCGACGACAGCCTCCAGGTCTGGGATAAACGCGGCGAGACCCTGCAGCGGACGATTGCCAACGGGCGCGGCGAGGGGATGCAGGGAAACGCCGATGGCACGCTGGTTGCGATGGCGCGCGACGACGGCATGATCGCGCTCTTCGACCTCGACACCGGAGCCCAGATCGGCTCCTTCCAGACGCCTGGCCATTCGACCTTCTTCAAGTCGGGGATCGCTTTCACCCCGGACGGCGAGCACATGGTCACGTTGTCCGAATCGCCGGACGAATCCTCTACCGGCGTGCTCGTCCAGCGCGACCTCTCCGATCGCGGCCTGTTGCGTGCGGCCTGCCGGGCGGTTGGTCCGCCGCTGACGGCTGCACAGTGGCGCTCTTTCGTCGGCGGTGATCCCCCGGTCGATCTCTCTTGCCAGTGAGGGCGTTTAGCCCCGCCGCAGTGCGGCTCAGTGGCACTCTGACCTTTAAACCGGGGTAGGCGAGTGGAGTTCCCTCCGCGGATTACGACTAAAACGTCCGAGGAACGTAGGTCTCGGCAATGCCAGCGATGAGTAGGGCGGTGAGGGTCAGGTAAACGGCGGCGACGGTGAGCTTGGCTCTCGTCGGGACTGAGTGGAAATCGCGGCTCTCCTGCGAGTGGCGGTTCTTGAAGCGGTGGTAGAGCTCGGGGCCGCCGAGGATGAGGATGATCACGAGCATGAAGGGGCCGAGGAAGATCACGGCGGCGGCGACGGCTATGAGGATGCCGGCGATCCAGACCTTGGGGCCGAGGACGGCCATCGCCCGTCCGCCGTCGAGGGGTAGGACGGGCAGCAGGTTGATCAGGTTGAGGAAGAAGCCGACGTAGGCGAGGGCGCGCCAGAGGTCGCTGCCGGTCGCAAGCCAGACGGCGAGCGGGAGCAGGGTCCCGAGGGTGCCGAGGATCGGGCCGGCCAGGCCGACGCGGGCCTCCGCCACGGCGTCTTTGCCTAGGGACTTGGCCGCGATCATCGCGCCGAGGAAGGGGATGAAGATCGGCGCGGATGCCTCTACTCCCTCGCGGCGCAGCTGGATCACGTGCCCCATCTCGTGGACGAAGAGCAGCAGGACGAAGCCGACGGCGAAGGGCCAGCCGAAAGCCCAGGCATAGGCGGCGATCGAGACGAACATCGTCCCCAGCGTCGTCACGGCCTTGATCTTGGCCACGGCCAGGATGAGGCCCTTGCCCTTGCTGGCCAGGAAGACGAGCGGGATCAGGAGCCCGCCGAGCTTCTTGAGCCGCGACCGCTTGCGCTCCTCGTCCAGCTCCTCGGCCGTCGGCGCTTCGGGGGCGACGGGCGGCTCCGGCGTCAGGGCGGCGCCGGCTTCTGCTCCAGCCTGCTGCTTGCTCAGCTCCATGCCCTGACGATAGGGCCTACCGGCGGCCGGTTTCGGGTAGTTCCCAGGAATGAGCCCTCCCGTAAGCGCGCCACCTATCGCGACTCCCCGCCCGACCGCGGCCGATCCGCCTCGCGAGCGGCTCTACTGGCGGGAGGCGGTTGCTCGCTACGAGCGGCCCTCGCTTCGCCGCGGCCTGCTCGATCTGGCCACCTCGGTCGTGCCCTACCTCGCTCTGACCGTGGCCATGTACGCCAGCCTCGATGTCTCGGTCTGGATCAGCCTCGCCCTCGCGGTTCCGGCGGCGGGCTTCCTCCTGCGCACCTTCATCGTCTTCCACGACTGCGCCCATGGCTCGTTCCTGCCGAACCGGCGGGCGAACCTCTGGGTGGGGCGGTTCGCCGGCCTGCTCGTCTTCCAGCCCTTTGCGAACTGGCGTCACAACCACGCCGTCCACCACGGCAGCGCCGGCGATCTCGACCGCCGCGGCACCGGCGACGTCCCGACCCTGACGGTCGACGAGTACCTGGCCCGTCCGTGGAAGTCGCGGCTGGGCTACCGGCTCTTCCGCAGCCCGGTCGTGATGTTCGGGATCGGGCCGATCTGGTCGCTGATGATCGGGCCGCGCCTGTGGTCGAGCGGGATGCGCCCGCGCCAGCGCCGCAGCGTGATCGTGACGAACATCGTCCTGGCGATCGTGATCGGGGCGATCGTCTCGATCGTCGGCCTGGAGGCGTGGCTGCTGGTGCAGATGCCGACCGCGATCATCGCCGGCACCCTCGGGGTCTTCATGTTCTACGTCCAGCACCAGTTCGAGGACGTCTACTGGGAGACGTCGGAGCGGTGGAGCTACGCGGACGCCGCCCTGCAGGGGAGTTCCTACCTGAAGCTGCCGAAGCTCTTCCAGTTCTTCACCGGCAACATCGGTCTTCATCACGTCCACCACCTCAGCGCCAAGATCCCCAACTACAACCTTCAGCGCGCCCACGACGAGAGCCCGATCTTCCACGACGTGCCGGTGCTCAGGGTGAGGGACGGCTTGCGGGCGGTTCGCCTCAAGGTGATCGACCGCCAGAGCGGCCGCCTGCTCACGTGGCGTGAGGTCAAAGCTTTGGCCTGAGCCCGAGGACGCCCACTAGGGCACCGCGGTCTCCTGCGCTCTCACGCGAGGAAGATCGCCAGAGAACGTTGAGTACCGAAAAGAGTCTTCTATGTTAGAACTGGCTTCGAGTGATCGGGAACGGGATGAATCACAAGCGGTCTGAAACATGGATAGCGCGGCCGTCCTGATCGGGGTCGATCGGACCGGAGGCGGGTTGCCCGTGCTTCGCGACGCTGCTGCCAGCGCGCGGCGCATGGAGGAGTGGGCTCAGGCGCAGGGCATGAAACACGTGGTGGCGATCACCGACGAGGACGGCAAGTCGGTTGACGTCTCGATAATCAAGAAGGCGATCCGGGATCTCACCGAACTGGGCACGGTCGAGCGGCTGATCGTGTTCTTCGCCGGGCACGGGATCAACATCAACCGCGGCGAGCGCTGGCTGCTGAGCGACGCGCCCAACGACCCGCAGGCGGCGGTCAACGTGCCCGGCAGCGCCGATCTCGCGCGCACGGGCGGGATCCCCTACGTGGCGATGATCTCCGACGCCTGCCGCACCGCGGCCGTCGGCATCCAGGCCCAGGGGGTTACAGGCAGCGAAATCTTCCCCAACGAGGAGATCGCCGAGCTCGAGCTGCCGGTCGATCAGTTCTTCGCATGCAGGCTGGGTCGGCCGTCGCACGAGATCGCCGATGCCCAGGCCACCACCAAGGAGTACAAGGCGATCTACACCCAGGCGCTGGTGGACGCCCTGAAGGGGGCGGACCCCACCGTGGTCGACCCGCAGGGATACGTCCGGCCGCGCCCCCTCAAGAAATTCCTGCAGGCGGAGGTGGCGCAGCGGATCAGCGGCCTGGCCCTGCAGACGAAGCTGATCCAGGTGCCCGACGCGCGCATCTCCTCCGACGAGACCGCCTGGCTTTCGCGCCTCGGCGACGGGACGCCCACCGTGAGCGGCGGTGGCGGCGGGATGGAAGAGCGCTTCGGCGGCGGTGAACTCGGCGGCGAAACGACGACGCGGGCCGTCCTCGGGGCGATGCTCGCCCCCGTCCTCTACGAGAGCCTTGGCGAGTTCGACGACCGGCTGTCGGAAGCCAGCCACTCCGACGTTCCGCGGATCGCCGACATCGGCGCCGAGGTCGAGCGGATCGCCTCGACGGTCGGGTCGACCCGCTTCGAGACCGACTGCGGCTTCAAGGTCGACGGTGCGCGCGTGGACGATGTCGTGGTCGGCGAGCTAGGCGCCGAGCCGAACGGCGAGCACACCGTCTGCATCGACCCCCGCCACGGACGGGGCGGCGACGTCCTGCTGGTGCTGGACAACGGCCTCGGGGTCGCCCTGCCCGCGATCCCGGAATTCCTCACCACGGTGACGGTCGAAGACGGCGAGATCGCCGGCGTCGCCTACGAGCCCTCTGAGGGCGCGTGGCGCTGGCGCCCCTTCGCCAAGCGGGCCCGCGAAGTCCGGGCGCTGCGCGCCGTCGCCGCCTCCTCGTCGGACTACGGCGTCTTCGAGCTGGACGAGAGGGACGCCTACCAGGTCGCCATGCGCATGCAGTACGCCAAGGCGATCGATCCCGCGCTCGCCGTCTACGCCTCCTACGCTTACGCCGACCAGGGTCGCCGCGAGCTGATCCGCGAGATGTACGCGCTGATGGTCGCGGACCTGGGGGGCGCCCTCTTCGACGTGGCGCTGCTCGCCCGGCGGCCCGGCAACCAGCATTCGTCTGGAAGGCGTCTGCTCGGTTTCGCGCCGTTGCTTGCCCAGGGCTGGGCGCTGCTGCCGGCGAGCCGGATGGAGCTACCGCCCTCGCTGCGGGGGGTGTGGCGCCACGTCCTGCCCAACTCGCTGTGGACGGCGTATGACCCTGGCGGAGTCGAGCTGATCCGCCGCGCGTTCGCCGAGGGCGAGGTCCGATGAGCCGCCACCTGGTCTTCATCCACGGTCGCGCCCAGCAGCGCAAGGACCCGGCGGCGCTGAAGCAGTCGTGGATCAAGGCTTGGAGCGAAGGCCTGGCGAAGAGCGACCTGTCCCTGCCGGTCGACGAGACGGCGATCCACTTTCCCTTCTACGGCGACACGCTCGACGGCCTGGTCAAGGGGGGGCCGGCGCCCGACGTGATCATCATGGGGGACGAAGCGCCGCCTGAGGAGCGCCAGTTCCTCGCCTCCGTCCTCGAGGAGGCGCGCGAGCAGCGCGGGCTCACCGACGCCGAGGTGCTCGCCCTGGCTGAGACCGAGATCGTCGAGCTGGGGCCACAGAACTGGTGGTGGGTGCGGGCGATCGTCAAGGCGCTGGACGAACACTTGCCGGGGGCCAGCGGGGCGACCCTGGCGGCCGTCACCTTCGACGTCTACCACTACCTGCGCAATCCCGGGGTGCGCGACGAGATCGAGGCAGGGGTGCGGGCCGCGATTCCCGACGACGCCGAGACGATCGTCGTCGGCCACTCGCTCGGCAGCGTGATCGGCTACAACCTGCTGCGTCGCGAGGGGGCGGACAATGGTTGGAAGGTGCCGCTGTACGTCACCCTCGGCTCGCCGCTGGCGGTGACCGCGATCCGCAAAGCGCTGCAGCCGCTGAGGAGCCCCACCTGTGTGGGCGCCTGGTTCAACGCGATGGACCTGAACGACATCGTCTCCCTCTACCCACTGGAACCACCCCGGTTCGGCCTCCAACCGCCGATCGAGAACAAGACCAACGTCAAGAATCACACCGCCAACCAGCACGGCATCGCTGGCTACCTCGACGACCCCGAGGTGGCCAGTCGAATCCACAAGGCGCTTGTGGCGCCCTGACATGTCGTGCCTCCCTTCATGCCCGCTGGCGGCCTATGCGGTTCCCTAAGAGCGAACGCCCAGCGTCGCCCTTCCCGTAAGCCCATCCCGAGCGAGGCTGGTGCCCGCCGGTGAAAGGCGGAGGACGGAACTCGAGCCGCCCTGCTCCCGGAAGATGAAGTCGGCTTTGCGCGGGGTGATTTCGGCCGGATTGCGGTCGTAGGGGGCTAGGGCGAAGACCTCGGCGTCGCTGCGGTCGGTGGTGAAGAGCTGGCCGACGTGGGAGACGTGGCCGCCGGAGTAGGTGCCGTTGCTCCGCCGCCCGCCGGTGTGGACCTTGAGGTGGATGTGCGTCGTGCGGCCGGGGTACTGGCCCGGGTAGATGGTCGCGAACTCGGTGAGGCCGTTGTGGTCGGTCAGCTGGATGCCGCGCAGGAAGGTCTCGCCCTCGCTGCCCTCCGACGGCTCGCCCGAGTAGAGGCCGAGCGCGTCGCAGTGCCAGATGTCGACGGCGGCGTCGCGGATCGGCTCGCAGGTGCTCGCGTCGACGACGGCGATGGCGAGCGCGAGCGGGATGCCGGGGCGGTCCTCGACGATGTCCCGCCGGACCCGCGCCAGGTCGATGTAGAAGGGGCCTTCCTCCTGCGCCGGCGTCAGCACGCAGTCGGGCTTGGTCGTCGCTCCCCCCGTTGCGGACCTGATCGTGTCGCCCCCGTCGGCGCCGCAGGCCTGCAGGGCGACGCTCGCCAGCGCCCCCGCCGACAGCGCCATCAGCTCGCGGCGCCGCATCGACAGCGGATTTTCGTGCTCGGACACTGTTAGAGCCTAAGGTCTCCGCATGGCCGCGTCAGCCGACGAGCAGCGTTGGGTCGTCCTCTACGACGACGGGTGCGGGTTCTGCAAATGGGTGCTTTCCGGCCTCCTGCGCCTCGATCGGCGCCGGCGGTTGCGGCCATTGCCGCTGCAGGGGAAGGAGGCCGACCCTTTCCTCTCGGGCCTGGGGCCGGAGGAGCGACTGGCGTCGTTCCACCTGGTCTCTCCCCAGGGTCGGCGGCTGTCGGGCGGGGAGGGGCTGCCGGCGCTGCTGAGGTTGCTGGCGGGCAGGCGGGTGCCCGCGGCCGCGCTCGCGCGCCTCCCCGGGCTCTCGGACAGGGCCTATCGCTGGATCGCCGGGCACCGGGTGCAGCTGTCGCGGTTCGTGCCGCGC
>JALZHV010000397.1 GCA_030860625.1 Actinomycetota bacterium | reverse complement strand
GTCCGTCCCCACCCCCTCCTCCAGCTGCAGGATCCGCGGCTGCACGCCGCCCAAGCCGGGGTCCGCCTCCAGCGCCGCGGCCAGCGCCCGCACCGCCCCCGGCTCGAGCGCGGTGTCGGCGTTGAGGACCAGGATCATCGGCGCCCGCACCCGCGCCGCGCCGAGGTTGACCGCGGCGGCGAAGCCGGTGTTGTGCGGCAGCGAGATGTGCGGCACCCCCTCGCGCTCCAGGTAGGCGAGCGAGCCGTCGCTCGATCCGTTGTCGACGACCAGCGTCTCCAGCTCGATTTCCTGCCGCTCGAGCGAAGCGAGGCAGCGGGGCAGGAGGCCGGCCGAGTTCCAGCTCGGGATCACCACCGCCACGCCTGGGGCCGCCTTCACGAGCCGGAAGCCTGACAGCCGCCGTTATCGTGCGCGCGGATGCCGCTCCGCGACAGGGCCATTGCGGCCCGCCGCTTTCTCGACCGCCACCTCTTCCCCGACGCGCCGCCGCCCGGCGGGCGGATCGCCGGCTGGGAAAAGGCGGGGCTGGTCGCGGCCCTGATCGCGCTCGCCGTCGTCGCCCAGCTCGCCCGGCTCGGCTGGACCGCCTCGCTCGACTCGCTCTGGGCCGAGGACGGCTCGATCTTCGTCCAGGACGCCTTCTCCCAGAGCTTCCCGCAGACGCTCTGGGCCGAATACTCGGGCTACCTGGTGTTGGTGCCGCGCTTGATCGGCGAGGCCGCATCCGCCCTCCCGCTCGGCGAAGCGCCGGCCGTCGTCTCGGTCCTCTCGGCGTTGCTGGTCGCGCTCAGCGGGCTCGCGATCTGGCACGCGACCGCGAGCCACCTCGCCAACCCCTACCTGCGCGCCACCCTCGTCGTCCTCACCGTCCTCACTCCGGTCGGCGGCATGGAGACGATCGACTCCGCCGCGAGCGTCTCCTGGTACATGCTCGTCGCCGTCTTCTGGCTGCTGCTGTGGCGGCCGCGCACCGGGCTCGGGGCCGGGCTCGGCGCCGCCTTCATCGCCCTCGCCGCGCTCAGCAACCCGGGCATCTGGTTCTTCTTCCCGCTCGCGGCGCTGCGCGCCCTCGCGGTCCGCGACGGCCGCGATCTCGCCATCGTCGGCGCCTACTTCGGCGCCGGGCTCCTGCAGATCTTCGCGATGCTGCGCAGCGACTACGAAGCGGTCGAGCCGGTCTGGACGGGCGACATCTGGACGGTGCTGCTGCAGCGGGTCGCCGACGGGATGGTGCTGGGGCTGCGCCTCGGCGGCGAGGCCTGGGCGGCGCTCGGCTGGCCGTTCCTGATCGTCCTCACCGCCGCCCTCGTCGCCGGCCTCGCTTACGGCCTCCTCCGCTCCGACTGGCGCGGCCGCAGCCTCGCCGCCGTCGCGGTCCCGATCGCGCTGGCGATGTTCGTCGTCTCGGTCTACCAGCGCGCCGTCGGCACCCCGATGCTGTGGCCGCCGGACGCCTGGGGCAGCCAGGCCGGCCGCTACGCGATCGTCCCGGTGATGTTGTTACTCAGCGTGACCTTCGTCCTCATCGACCGCCCACCGCGCCCGCGCCGGCAATGGGCCCGCGGCGACTGGCTCATCGCCGGGGTCGTCGCGCTGCTGCTCGTCTCCACCGCGGTCTCGCTGCCGGAAAGGAACATCCCCGCCCGCGGCACCCCGCCCTGGGACGCCTCGCTGGACATCGCCGAGGCCCAGTGCCGCGAGATCGGCGGCGGGGAGGCCGCGGTCGCGATCTCCCCGCCCGGCTGGGGGATGCAGATCCCCTGCGGCGCCACCGACTTCGACCAGGTGGGCCGGCGTTAGGCTGGCCCTCCTCCGGGGACCCTCTATGTCCGTCGCCCAGACCACCTCCAACGCGGTCGCGATCCAGGTCGAAGACCTGCGCAAGACCTTCCGCATCCCGACCCACCGCGTCGACTCCTTCAAGGAGCGGCTGGTGCGCCCCTTCGCCCAGCGCGAGTACCGCGAACTGAAGGCGCTCGACGGCATCTCCTTCGAGATCCGCCAGGGCGAGTTCTTCGGGATCGTCGGCCGCAACGGCTCCGGCAAGAGCACGCTGCTGAAGATCCTCGCCAGCATCTACCGGGCCGACGCGGGGCGGATCCTGATGGCCGGCCGGCTCGCCCCCTTCATCGAGCTCGGCGTCGGCTTCAACGTCGAGCTGACCGCGCGCGAAAACGTCGTCCTCAACGG
>JALZHV010000101.1 GCA_030860625.1 Actinomycetota bacterium | reverse complement strand
ATGTAGCGGAGGTCGAGGAAGGTGGGCCCTTTGCCGCTGACCGCCGGCGCTTCCTCGTTGACGACGTCCCAGCTGAGCGGTTCTTTCCCTTCCTTGCCGAACGGCTGGCCGAGGAACTCGCCGGACAGCTGCAGGTTCACCCGTCCCTCGCCGTTGACCCGCTTGTAGAGGAGGCCGACTTTGTCGAACTCGGCGAAGCCGAGGTCGAGGTGGAGGTCGTCCCGGACCTCGATGTCCTTGGTCGTCAGGTTGACCAGCAGCGACAGGTCCTTGAAGTTGACCTGGTAGAGGACGTCCCAAGGGGGCGGCAGCCGCCGCGATTCCCCCGGCACGGCCAGTCCGACCAGGTACTCGAGGACCTCGCCCAGCGAGAGGTTGCCGAGCCGCACCGCGAGCATCGTGTCCTTCCCCAGCTCCGGTTTGCTCGGGTCCTTCAGCTGTTTGGAGACCGTCGCTTCGAGCCCGCGGTCGCCGTACCAGACGCCGAAGGTGAGGGTCGAGTTCAGCTCGGCGAAGTGGTAGCCGGCCGAGATCGCCAGCCCGTAGAGGACGAACGTGCCGCCGACTTCGCCTTCGATGGCCCACTTCCCGTCCTCCAGGACGACGTTCCGCCCGGAGGCAGGCTTCGAGCCCGCCACCTGCACCGCCACCGAGAGCTGCAGTTTGGTCCCCAGCACTTCCGGCTTCCAGCTCGCCGTGGCGGCGCCCGACGCTTCGAAGGCCCGGGCGGCGCCCTTCGCGTCGAGCGAGACCGACATCGCCAGCGCCGTGATCACGATCGAGGGGATGCCGTAGTCCGCGCCCGGCACCGGCTGTTCGCCGAACATCAGTTCCTTCATCAGGTCGAGCACCGAGATCTGGGTCTGCGGCTGCAGGCCGGCCCCCAGCGTCCACCCCGCGTCCGCGCCCCCGGGAGTGCTGGCGCTGACGTAGAACATCGCGCTGGCGATCGACATCTGGGCGGCCAGCTCCACCCCCAGCGCGGCGCCGTCGTATTCGAGCTGGAAACCGACCTCTTCGAGTTTCAGCCTGGCCAGCTTCAGCGTCCCGCTCGGGTCGAGCGGGATTTCCCAGGGAGTGAGGACCGCTCCCCGCAGGGCGAACTCCCCCGACCTCAGGGAGGAGCCGAACTCGAAGCGCGCGAGCTCCATCCCCGCCAGCGGCGGCTCGAAGGTGGCGTCGGTCAGCTTGCCGAGGAGCCCACCCAGGACGTCGGCGAGATCGATGGGAAGGTCGCTGTCGAGGGCGATGGAAAGATCGAGCTGCGGCACCGAGATCGAGGCCTGCAACGGCATCGCTTCGGCTAACTCGACGGTGCCGTAGACGAGCGCGGCCGGCGTCAGATCAGCGCTCGTGAAGTCGACCGTCAGCCGAGTGCCCAGTTCGGTCACGGTGAGGATTCCCTTCGGCAGCACCGACCAAGGCGGGGTGTGCAGGGCGACGTCCACGGTTGCCATCGCGCGCTGCGCCGCCTGGCCGCCTAGATCGAGTTGCAGCTCGAGCTCCTCGAGCACCACCTTCGCCGCGGGCGGGAGCAGGTCCGGAAGCACCCGCTCGATCTCCGGTACACCGACGGCACTGCCTATGGCCGACCAGCCAGTCAGATCCTGGCCCCCTCCACGCAGGCCCAGGACTTCCCCGTTTGGCAGCAGCGGCATCTCCAGTTTCAGGCTGGCTCCGCTCTCCGTCTGAAGCGAAGCGACGATCTCCGCCGCCGCAAATCGCCAGCTGGGGGCCTCGGGGTCATCGAAGGTCTTCTCTTCGCTGCGCAGCCGAGCGCCGAAGCTGAACCGGAGCCCGTCAAGGTCGAGAGGGTCGCTCGCTACGGGAAGCAGTTCCAGGAGCGGCTGTTCGGTCCCTTTGACGACGATCGAT
This sequence comes from Actinomycetota bacterium, assembly GCA_030860625.1. GTDB lineage: Bacteria > Actinomycetota > Thermoleophilia > Solirubrobacterales > 70-9 > VAYN01. The sequence continues at coordinate 4,134 of JALZHV010000101.1, read as the reverse complement.
CCCACCACCGTTCGGGCGGAAGTCGTGGCCAGCAGATGGCCGGCGCGAGAGAAGGGCCCGCTGGGCGCGATCGCCCCCATCAGGCTGACGCCGACAGGAAGCAGGCCGGGGTAGCGGCTGTCGGTGCCCCCCGCGGAGCTCAGGTAGATCCGCGCCGATTCGAAGAAGACCGGCGCGAGACTGGTCCCCGAGAGGTCGCCGACGCTGTCCGCGAGCCGCCAAGGCAGCTTCGCGGGTTCGGCCTCGATCGTCAGCTGGGGCTCTCCGGCGACGTCCACCGTGAAGCGGGCCGTCACTTCCATAGCTGCTTGCTCCGCGTCCCCGCCGGCAGGCGCCTGCCAGGGGAAGAGCGTCGACTGCCCTCGGTAGACGATCGCTCCCGCGACCGCGTCCGGGGGGAATTGAGAGATCCCGCCGACCGTCAGCGTCTCTGCCGCGAAACTGCCTTCCAAAAGGGGCCGTATCGATACCCAGCCCGCCACTCCAGCAGCCGGCACGACTAGTTTGCCGCCAGGGCGATCCTCGAACGGCTTCAGGGCGATCCGTAGTTGCTCGAGGTCCATCGGGACTCAGTTGATCGTCGCGATGAGCGGCAGGTGATCGCTGATGAACATCTGGTACAGCTCCGCCGCACGGCGGGGGCAGGACATCCAGCCCGCCTGCAGGTCTGCCCGGAAGGCCGTCCACGATTCAAACCTGGCACCCCAGTTGCCGTTGTACATCGGCCGCCACACCCATTGCTTTTTGTGATTGAGGACCCTGTGTTCGGGTCCATGCGTGGGACTTAGCCTCTCTTTTGGAGAGAGCCCTTGGACCACTTGGTCTACATGTGCCCCTAGAGCACGAACCGTGTTCGCATAAGGGCCTGCCGGGCCCTCTTCCCATAACTGAAGGATCACGTTCACCCGAGCACCGGTGACCCGATCGGGTGGACGCGTGAAGATCAGGTCCAGCGGCTTGGTGAGGTAGGCCTCGACGGGGCCGGGAGGGATCGGGATGTCGTGATCTGGACCAGAGACCAGGCTTACGTTCGTATTGCGCTCCGCGGCTGACCCATCGTGATCGGGCGCCTCCTTGCACGCCGCACCACCGGTCCACTCCCGTGCAAAAGGCACGAAGTAGTGCATGAAGTCACTCTCGGGCCATTCCTCTTTGGTGAGGGAAAGGTTGTAATCGCCGCCGTAGACCACCTTTTCCTGGGGGACGAGCGTGGCGGGGTCCGGCGCCACACCCCCCGGAACCACCCCATTGGTCACGTACAGCTCTCGGCTCAGACCGGAGATCAGCGTCCCGTCTCTCGCCCGCCCGGCGTTGCTGGGGGCGTGATAGGCGACCACCGGACAGAGCCGCTGCGCCGGAGTCGCACCTCCCGCCATCTCTAGCACCACGTAGACCGGACGGCGGGTGGTCCGGTACCCAAACGTGCCGGCCCGTCCGGTCGCGGGGAGGTCCATCTCGCTCCAGGCGTCCTGTAGTTGGTTGTCCCGGAACGGGTAGAGGTTCGGACGCGTGTAGCCACCGAGGGCGCGGAACTGCTGACGGCCTCCGTTCTGCGCGCCGGGCTCCAGACGACGTTTCTTCGCGGGATTCTCCGGCTCGATCGGGACGTTGTCCGCCGGCCGAGCCCAGGTCACCATGTTCAGCGGGGAGCCGTTAACCCCCGGCGGGGCCGGGTTGGCGGGGTCCCACTCCGTTTTCTGAGCGATGTCGTGCAACCCGCGCAGCAATTTGAACCTCCCTGCCTGCGCGCTGCGCCAGAGCACCGCATACCCCTCGTAGCGGGCATCGCTGCGGAAGGAGATCACCCTGTTGCTTTGCGGGGGGTTGTCCCATTTCGTGATCGCCGAGCCGCAAAGACTCGAGCACCAGTCTTTGGTGCCCACCGCGCCTGCGTTCAGCTTGGCCCGCAAGTCGTCCAGTGACGATTTCGAAGTCGACTGCGCCTCCATGATCAGGAGGACGTCGATCTCTTCGCGGACCACGAAGTCCCGGATGAAGCAGTTGCGCAAGTGGCTGTTGTTGCCCCAGTAGGCAGGGGAGGTTCCGCCGCGGCCGTAGCCTCCCCCGTAGTTCTGGATGTTCCAGATCGCGACCTTGACCGCCACCGCTACTTCCCGTCCTTCAGGTAGGCGGCGTACCAGCCGAGGGCGCCGCGCTCGATGGGGCCGGTCTCGGGATCGCCGAAGAGGTAGAGGTCGGCCTGGCCGGGAGGGAAGCTCCAGCCCAGGAGCCGCAGCGAGAAGCGGCGGAGCCGCATCACGTAGGCGGGGTCCGGGGGGTTGGCGAGGGCGCCGCTGGCCTCGAGGGCGATCGACTGGAACCCCAGCTGCAGCACCCCCTCGATCGCCGGCAGCGACTTCAGCGACTGCGAGCCCGGCAGCCGCAGGCCGACGTTGACCGCCGGTTCCCCCGCGGAGGGCCCCCAGGCGGCGAGCAGCGTCACCACGAGCCCCGCGTCGGCGGCCAGCGCCCCGAGGGTGCCGAGGTCGATCGTGAACGCGATCCCGTACCAGCCGTCTTTCAGCTCCGGCTGGACGAGCGGCGTCTCCACCGGCGCGTAGCCGGCGTCCTTCGGCGCCCGGCCGGCGCTGCTGCTCACCATGCTCGCCAGGGTCAGCGGGAAGCGGGCGAAGAAGCTGGCGGGCCGGGGGCGGCTGGCGCTCGGGTCGAAGGCGACGTCGGTCACGTCGAGGGTGAGCTCGCGACCCTGCGGGTTGGACTCCGCGAACGTCATTTCCACCGCCAGGCCGCTGAAGGCGAGGTAACCGTCTTCGCCCCGGCGCCCTTCCGAGTCGGCTTCGCGGCCGAACGAGAAGAGGTCGAACCCCTGCATCGGGTGGAACCGCAGGCGCCCCCACATCCGGAACCGCGAGTGGACCTTCCTGTCGTCGGCGTTGGGCGGGCTGGTGGTGAACTGCGCCCGCGTTATCTCCACCTCTTCGACCACGGCGCTCTGGCTGGCGAACACGCCGGCGCCGGTGGTGGCGAAGACGTAGTGCCCCTCCCCCTGCTGGCGCTGGTAGCTGCCGATCAGGATCAGGTTGTTGTAGTGGTCGCTTTCGAGCAGGGCCACGCTCTCGCCGAAGAGCCGGTTCACGAACAGCTCGATCCGGCTGGCGAAGTCGACGATCGCCGAGTTGCGGAAGAGGACCCGCAGCTGCTGCACCTTGAAGTCGAAGTCGTCGAAGGTGTGGGCGATGTCTTCGGGGGAGTCGTAGTCGATCAGGCCGAAGAACGAGCTCGAGGCCAGCGAGAGGGTGCGGTCGCCGGTGTCGACCGCGACCGGGCTGACCGAGAGGCCGACGTGATGGGCGCGGAACTGCGAGGCGTCGATCCCCGCCGCCAGCCCCCGCAGCTCCTCCGGCAGCGAGCTCAGCGGCACCTGCGCGTCGAGGAAGAGGACGCCGGTCCAGGCGGGGTCGTCGCAGACCGTGTCGACGAAGAAGTCGAGCGGGTGGGGGCGGCCCTTGGCTTCTTCCACCTGCTTGCGGGCGCTGCCGATGATCTCGGTCAGGCGTTCGCTGGTCTTCTGCGGTTCCTCGCCGCCGACCGCCGCCCAGGTCCACGCTTCCGGGTCGCCGACGAGGCTGCTCAGCTTGCTGCTGGCGAACTTGAAGATCATCAGCGTCGGGAACTCGCTCGACTCCTCCCAGAGCAGCGGGGAGACCCGGAAGCGCCAGTCGGCGACGACGATCTCGAAGTAGGCCCCGTACTTGACGACGGTCGGGATGCAGCCCCGCTCCTCCGGCGTCGTCAGGACTTTTTCGAGCTCCTGTTCGAAGGCTTCCTCGCCCACCCGCGGCGGCACCTCGGCGGCGCGCAGCTTGTCGATCGTCTCCTGGGGAGGCGCCTTTTCGGGGGGCAGCGCTTCCAGGTCCCCGAGCGCCGCCTCGTCGAGCCAGTACTCGAGCTTGGCGGCGCCGGCCAGCTTCTCGCCGTCGGCGGCGACCATGAACAGCTCGTTCGACTGGAAGGCCTGGCGCAGGTCGTCGCCGAGGTCGTTGAAGGCCAGCGAGGGCGGCGCGGGGTCCGGCGGCGCCGGCTCCGGCACCAGGCTGAGCCGCTTCCATTGCGTCAGGTCGGCGCTGAAGTCGGCGAGCAGCCCCTGCGGGGTCGCCGCCGGCAGCGTCTCCT
>JALZHV010000396.1 GCA_030860625.1 Actinomycetota bacterium | reverse complement strand
CCCTCACCCCCAGCGAGCGCCGCGTCGCCACGATGGCGGCCGAGGAAATGACCAACCGCGAGATCGCCCAGGCCCTCTTCGTCACCCCCAAGACCGTCGAGGTCCACCTCTCCAACGCGTACCGCAAGCTGGAGATCCGCAACCGGCGGCAGCTGGCCAGCGCCCTCGGGGCGTCCTAGTATCCCCCCGCACGAATCGCCCGGACGTTGAGAGCCTCTTCTATTTGACCCTCATCTAGAGAGAGCCTCAGCGTCGATAGAGATGCCTGCGTCCTAGCTCCGAGACGGTCGATGAGTGCTACTTCCGCGAGTTTCTCCAAGGCCGTTGCTATCTCCATCAGGACTTCTCCGCAGGGCCATTCCTTCTCCTCTCCCGCACCATCAATTCGCTGATAAGTCAAATGCATGACTTCACGGCCGAAGCGTTGGCGATCGCGCACGTCTTCTAAGGCTGCCCGAGGAAGCGGGCCGCGAGCCTTCTCCCATTCCCCCGATCTGCAGAAGTCAGAGGCAAAGGCATCCTTCGGATTTTGCTCTCTTCTGTCATGCCAAAGGAACTCCGAGAGGCAACGGGCGTGAACCACAAACGACTCGAGCAGAGCATTGGTCAACATCCCGCCCAGTTCTTTTCCCAGCTCCAGCACCACGAAGACGAGCGTCTCCACCTCGTACATCAGGTGCTCAGCAGCCCACTCCCGCAACCTCTCGGGGCTCATGTCGGGAGGCGGACCAAGAGAAGGCGCCAGCATTCGCCGAGCTTATGGCTCGTGCGGGCGGAAGCCTCGTCACGCGAGTGGTCAATTCGGCACCCATACGGTGCTCAAGTGACCACTCGATTCATTCCACGCCAAGAAGAACGAGCCTGCGATTTGCCTCTATGAGGGGTTCAATTGCAGGTTCGCCGATCCCTGGCTAGGGGTCCCTTAGGGCGGATCTTGGGGTGGGGGTTTAGGGAGACCCTCGATGTGCGGGGGGCGTGGCGGGCGGATGCTGGCGGCATGAACTTGCAATCGCGCCGCTCCGGCGCTTCCGGAGGGAGAAAGATGTTCGGTAACCGCACTTGGGCGGGAGTCCGCCATGTCCGCGCCAACGCCGTCGCCTACCTGGCCCTGTTCCTGGCGCTGGGCGGCACCAGCGCCTATGCGGCGGGGGCGCTGCCGAAGGCGAGCGTCGGGACGAAGCAGCTGAAGGCGAACGCTGTGACTTCGCCGAAGGTGCGCGACGGCTCGCTGCGGGCGAGCGACTTCGCGGCGGGCGAGCTGCCTCGGGGTGAGCGGGGTCCGCAGGGCACCATCGGCCCCAAAGGCGCGACGGGACCGCGGGGACCAACCGGCGCAACCGGCGCCGGTGGGTTGCAGGGGGCAACCGGCCCCTCCGGCTACTCGATCTTCGACGGGCCTCCCCCCTCGGGCACGACCTTGACCGGTTACATCGTCCAGCAACTGCCGCTGGCCTCCGGCAAAAAGGCGGCCTGGGCGGTCTCGTTCCCGGTCGCGCTCGACCCCTCCCAGCCGGCGAGCATCCGTTTCTCCCCCGGCGTGAGCGACGCCGCTCCCGGCCAAGTCGACACCGAGTGCACCGGCAGCCACCTCCAGCCGACGGCGCCGCCGGGGAAAGTCTGCATCTACAACCGCGGCGCCAGCGGTACGAGCCTCATCCAAACCCGCGAAAGCACGCCCTGGGGCTTCACGATCGAGATGACCTCCAACGGGGGCAACGACGACTTCGTCCGCTTCTCCGGCCTCTGGGCCTACACGGCGCCATGAGCGAGGCGGCGATGGAGACGAGGAAGACGATCACGCTCGAGCTGCTGCTGGCGGGCGACGGGGTCAGCGGCCGCGCCCTCTGCGACGACGGCGGCGTCCGCGAGTTCAGCGGCCGGCTGGGCCTGATGCACACGATCGACGAGCTGCTCGCGGGAGCGAGCGCAAGCAAAGGAGGAGACGATGAATCCCACTGAGACCCTTGAGGCACCGGCGGCAACGTCGGCGGTCGCCGAGCTGCGCCGCCTGATCGGCGGCCCCGTGCTCGGCCCTGACGACGCCGGCTGGGACGCGGCGCGCCAGACGTTCAACCTGGTCATCGACCAGCGCCCGGCGCTGATCGCCGAACCGGGCAGCCGCGAGGAAGTCGCCGCGGTCGTCCGCTTCGCCGCGGCGAACGGGCTGCGGGTGGCGCCGCAACGCACCGGCCACAAC
>JALZHV010000395.1:1636-2198 GCA_030860625.1 Actinomycetota bacterium | reverse complement strand
CACGACGCCGGGGGGCCGCTCGCCCCGCGCCTGTTCGGGACCGTCAGCGCCGGCGGCGAAGGGGCCGGGGCCGCCGCCGGGGAAGGGGGCGGCAAGGTCGCGCTCAGCTCGCCGAAGCTGCCGCTCGCCGACGGCGAGTCGGAACCGTTCCTCACCTTCATGGCCTCGGCCGCCGACCCGGGCGAAGCCGCCTACCTCGACCTCGATCTCTCCTGGAGCGCCCGCTTCGTCGAGCACCTGATCGACGACGAGGGGAAGAGATACGGCTACGAGCCCTCCGAATGGCTGCGCTTCGTGCGCGAACGCGAGGAAGACCCGCTCGACTTCGAGCTCGGCCGCCTCGAGGTGCCGGTGCCGTCGCGGCGCCTGCCGGCGATGCCGGTGCTCGAAGGCCAGTCGGCGCGCCAGGTCACCCGCGCCGCCGAAGGCCACGAACTCGCCGAATTCCTCGACTGGACCTACGGCTCCGGGATCCAGCTGCCCGAGCTGGAGGCGCAGGACGTGCTGCGGCTCGAAGTCACCTACAACCGGCCGCTGAAGACGGGTCCCGAGCTGACGATGC
>JALZHV010000395.1:0-1626 GCA_030860625.1 Actinomycetota bacterium | reverse complement strand
ACCCTGTTCCAGGCGCTGGCCGCGTTCACGGTCGCCTGGCCGGAGCTGCGGCCCCACCTCCAGGCGCTGCCGGACGATTCCTCGGACCCGGTGGCGCGGCGGGCGATCGCCGCCTTCGTCGAACAGGCGCAGCGGGTGGCGGGGGCGTGGGCGCGCCATTACGACCCGGCCGTCCGGCTGGCGGCGGCGCCGAGCGAACGCACCGACCACTACGCGCTCGACTTCGGGAAGAAGGCGAAGGGCGAAGTCGAGCTCTACGCCCAGGCCCCGCGCGGGAGCACCGGCGAATGCGAAGAGAAGGCGATCGTCTGGCCGCTGATCGGCGGCAAGTCCCCGAAGACCGAGCCCGAACCCGCCAAGGACCCGCCCGACTCCTCGGGCTGCTGGTACATGGCGGCGTATGAGTTCGAACCGCCCGCCTCGGGGGAAGCCGCGGCGCTGGAGGTCGAATGGACGCCGCTCGACGTCCTCTCGCTGCAGACCGGCACCTCCGCCTGCTGGCGGACCCGCAACTCCGACCTCTCCGGTGAAGGCGGCCTGGAGACGAACCCCGCCTTCGTCTACAAAACCGCGGCGGTGGCCTACGACAACCCGGTCGTCCCGGTCATCCTCGCCGCGAAGGTGCACCCGACCTCGGAAGGGACGCTGGCGCAGACGCTCGAACGGGTGCTGGCTCCGCTCGCCACCGCCGGCACCGGCGTCTCCAACCAGCGGCTGATCAAGCTCTGGGCCAACTACGTCTTCACCCTCGCCGGCGAAGGCGGGGAAGCGATCCGCAGCACCAACGCGATCCTCCTGGCCGACCAGATCAACCTGCTGCCGGAAGCGGGCGGCAACGAAGAAGGCGTGACCCTGAAGGAGCTCTGCGCGGAACTCGAAGCCAACTGCGAAGCCTGGTACCGGTACTTCCAGCCCAGCCGCAGGGAAGCGGCGCTCTCGATGGCCCTGGTCCTGTTCGCCGACGTCGAGGGGACGAAGCTGCCGATCATCCAGGTGCAGGAACTGGAAATCGACGTCCTGCCCGAGTGGTGGCCCGCGTAGTCGCCTCCCCCTGCCGCTAGCCTGCGCGGCCGTGAACGCCGCGGCTCCAAGGGTCCTGATGGGGGTCTACTTCTATCCCCGCGGCGGCTCCGCCCACGCCTGCCGGGCGCTGGCGCGGCAGCTGGGGAAGCGGGGGTGCGAGGTGACGGTCGTCGCCGGCTCGCGCTCGGACCTCGGCGAGGCCGCCTCGGCCCCTGATTTCTACGGCGGCATCGACCTCCGCGCTGTCGACTTCACGCCCGCCCTGCGCTCGGTCGACCCGCTCCGCTACCGGGGGCCGGAGGGGACGGGACCGATCCACGGCTCCTACGAGGACCGGCCGGGGGCCGAGGACCCGGTGCTGGCGAGCTTCGACAAGGAGACCTTCGAGCTGCAGGTCGAGGCCTGGGCGGCGGCGCTGGGCGAGGCCGCCGCGCCCGGGGTCGACGTCCTCTACCTGCACCACCTGACCCCGCTCAACGAGGCCGCCGCCCGGGTCCTGCCGGGGACGCCGGTGATCGGCCACGTCCACGGGACCGAGCTGCTGATGCTCGAGGCGATCGAGGCCGGCGCGCCCGCGAGCTGGGCGCATGCCGAGGAGTGGGC
>JALZHV010000100.1 GCA_030860625.1 Actinomycetota bacterium | reverse complement strand
CCGGTGACCGGTTCCTACGAGGTCGCGCGGGGCGTCGTGCCGCGGGAGCGCATTGACGACGCGTTGCGGCTGCTCCACCTGGACCTGTTGTCGCGGGGCGCGCCGGCGGAGGAGCTGAGCGAATGGCTCTGGAGCCTGCACTGGTTCCCGCACCTGAGGCAGCGGCCGGAGATCCTGGCGCTGGCCGAGTCGCTGCCGGAGGAGTGGAAGGCGGGGCGGATCTGCGACCCGCAGATCCTGCTGCAGTTCCCGCACGCCGGCCCCGAGCCGGAGATCAGCTTCCACCTCGACCGCGAGCCGGACTGGGCCGACGGGTCCAGGTACCTGCGGATCGTCGGGGTGCCGCTGAGCTCGTGGCGGGGCGACAACGGCGGCCTGCTGGTCGAGACCCCCGAGGGCCCGGCGCCGATCGAGGCCGACCCCGGCGACGCGGTCGCGATGACCCCCGACCTGCCGCACTCCAGCGGCATCAACCGCTCCGGGTCGGTGCGCTACGGGGTCTACTTCCGCTGGTTGGAAGAGCCTGCCTAGTCGTTGCTCGGCTGGTAGTTGCGGAGGATGAACCGTCCCAGGAGCGGCACCGCGAACGAGTACTTACCGAAGCGGTTCTTGTAGATCATTCCCCGCTCGGCCAGGCCGGCCAGCATCTGGTTGGCGCTGCTCGGCGAGACCGGTTTGCTGAGGAGTCTTTTCCCCTCTTTGGTCAGCTCTTGGATGGTGAATTCCCCGTCGGCGCTGCCGAGGTGGGCGACGACCCACAGCAGTTCGCGCTGCCGGTCGGTGACCTTGGTCCAGCGCCCCGCGAAGAAATCCGCGTCCAGCTTGTGCTGGATCGCCTCCACCGGCACCATCTTCTGCTCGTCGTCGGCGTGCTGGCGGATGAAGACGTCGTAGACCTCTCGGCAGATGAACTGGATGAAGTAGGGATAGCCCGCGGACTCGTGGATGATGATCTCGACCGATTCGGGCGCCAGGTGAACTGGGCAGTCGGCGACCTCGATCGGTTTGAGGATCGCTTCGCGGCTCTGATCGGGATCGAGCTTGGTGAGGGTCATCACCCTGAACATGCGCTCCGCGTAGGTGCGGGCGTCGACGAGTTTCGGGAACAGCGTCGGCAGCCCGGCGAGCACCAGCATGAAGGGGATTCCCTTCTTCTGGATCGACTGGAACACGTCGAGTAGGACCGAGAGGGGGAACTCGTCCTTGGAGGCGTGATCGGCGAGGTTCTGGGCCTCGTCGTAGGCGAAGATGACCTTGTGCTGCCCCTGCTCCTTGAGGTGGCTCCAGGCGAATTCCAGAGCGGCCTTGATCTTGTCAGCGGTAAGTCCAGGAGTCTGCTCGTAGATCTCGACAAGCATCTCGTGCGACATCGGGACCTCCGCCGGGCCGGACGGCGCGGCGAAGCCGACGCCCCTGTCCCTTGCCGGGTTTGCAACGGTGGCGGACGATCCGATCAGGGCGAGGTCGGCAAGGATGCGTCGAGCTAACGCGGTCTCGTTGACGCTGGCGGACTCGGAGAGATCGGCGGAGGCCCAGAGCCAGCCCGCTTCAAGGGCCCGAGGCTTGAAGGTCTCCAGGAGGACCGTCTTGCCTACCCCTCGCAACCCCGTCAGGACCAGGTTCTCGAGGATCTCGTCCTGTTCGAGGAGGCGATCGAATTCGACGTACTCCCTCTCCCGTCCCGCCAGATAGGGAGGCATGTGCCCCGCGCCGGGGCGATAGGGGTTTCTGAACTTTCGGAGATCAACAACCATTTACCCTCCCATATAAATTTAAGGTAGAAGGTAAATTTAGCAAGGATGCTGAATGAACCTATATCTCATCGCCGAGGCTTCTATGGCGGGTCGCCGCGCGCAGCTCGGCGGTCCGCAGCTCGCGCGCGTGGTCGTTTGCCTCGTCGCGCTCGCAGATCCAGATCTCGTGGGCGGGGTGCTCGGCGATGCGGAGGCCGGCGGAGCGGGCCATCGCCTCGACGCAGGCGGCGTCGGCGGCCCACCAGTTGGTCGGGTCGCCGGCGAGCTTGTGCTCGACGAAGGCGGCGCGGGGCCAGCCCGGCTCCAGGAGCCGCTTGCGCTCGTCGATCTCGACGTCTTCGGGGGTTGCGAGCGGCTCGGAGCCCGGCATCGTCAGCGTCTGCAGGACCAGGGTGCCGCCGACCTTCTCGGCGACGACGTCGAGCGCGAGCAGGGGGTAGCGGAGGTGGTAGAGGACGCCCATGAAGAGGACGACCTCGAAAGTGCCCTCGACGTCGACGAGGTCGTAGACCGAGCCCTGGCGGAACTCGACCCGCCCCTCGGGGTCGAGGTACCGCGCGGCCCAGCGGGCCTGCTGCAGGTAGTGCTCGTCGAGGTCGAGGGCCAGCACCTCGGCGCCGCGGGCGGCGAGCTGGAAGGCGTAGAAGCCGGCGTTGCAGCCGATGTCGAGAGCGCGGGCGCCGGTGAGGTCCGCGGGCAGGCGGTCCTCGATCTGGCGCCACTTGAAGGCGGGGAAGTCGCCGAGCGGGTGCTCGGGCGCGGTCTGCCTGCCGTCGGGCAGGTGCAGGTTGTGGAACCAGGGGCCGAGCTCGGCGATCGCGCCGGGCACCTCGAGCGTCACCTGACCGTCACCCCCGCGACCTCCCCCTCGAGCTGCTCGCAGCGGCGCTCGGCGGTGTGCTCGGCGAGCACGCGCCGGCGCGCCCGGGCGGCGATCTCGCGCCGCTCCTCCTCGCCGATCTTCGCCAGGTAGGAGAGGACCTCGTCGCCGGAGTCGGCGATCAGGATCTCCTTGCCGGGGGTGAAGATCTCCTCCAGCCCCTCCCAACGGTCGGAGATGACCGGGACGCCGCAGGCGGCCGCCTCGAACAGGCGCACGCTCGGCGACCAGCCCGCCGCGCGCATCTCCGCCCGGGTGGTGTTGAGGGTGAAGCGCTGGGCGGCGTAGAAGGCGGGATGGTCGCCGGGGGCGACGTGCTCGATCCGCTCCACATTGTCCGGCCACACGGTCCCCTGCGGGTATTGCGGGCCGGCGACGGCGAAGGCGCGCTCCGGCGCCCGCTGCGCCGGCTCGATCAGCAGCCGCTCGAGGATCGGCTGGCGGTCGTCGCTGTAGGTGCCGAGGTAGCCGAGGTCCCACTTCGGCGGCGCCTCGAGCGGCCGGTAGGCCTCGGGGTCGACGAGGCAGTAGAAGGCGATCGCGCGGCGGGCGCCGAACTCCTCTTCCAGCACCTCCAGGGTCGGCCCGCCGGTGAAGGAGAGGTAGAGGTCGAAGCGGCCGACCAGTTCGAGGGAGAGGTACTCCTCGTCGCCGCGGCGCAGCTTGCCGAGCGTGACCGGGGTGTCGATGTCGTAGAAGGCGGTGGCGCCGCGCGCCGTCGCCAGCACCCACTCGCCGACCGCGACGCCTTCGGGGACGTAGGAGCCGACGACGGCCAGGTCCGCCGCGGCGACGTCCTCGGCGTGCCGCTCGGCCAGCTCCGCCGGCGAGCCGTACAGCGCGGTCCGCCCCCAGGGCGGCTCGGGCAGGTCGCGCTGCGCCGCGTACCAGGGCACGTCGCGCTCCAAGAAGAGGACTTCGTGGCCGCGCGCGGTCAGCTCGCGGACCAGCGCCCGGTAGTTGGTCGCGTGCCCGTTCCCCCACGAGGAGGTGATCGAAAGTCCGCAGAAGACGATCTTCACCGCGCCGGCGCCCCTTCCAGGATCGCCTCGACCTGCTCGGCGCGGCGGTCGTAGGTGTGCTCGGCCAGCACCCGCTCCAGGGCGGCCTCGCCGATCCGCCGGGCGCGCTCGGGGTCGAGCCCGGCGAGCAGCTCGGCGACCTCGGCGCCGTCGCGGGCAACCAGCACCTCCTCGCCCGGCGTCAAGAACTCCTCGACGCCCTCCCACTCGTCGGTGACGAGGCAGGCGCCGGCGCCGGCGGCCTCGAACACGCGCGTCGCCGGCGACCAGCCGTTGGCGGCCATGCTCTCGCGGCTGACGTTGAGGACGGCGAGGGCGCTGCGGTTGAGCGCGTTGTGGTCGCCGGGGGGGACGTGGCCGAGGTAGCGCACGTTCGCCAGGCCCGCGACCCGGTCCTCCCAGCCGTTGCCGCCGAGGAGAAACGAGCGCTCGGGCAGCGCTTCGACCGCGCGGAAGAAGAACTCCTCGACCCGGGACTCGCGGTCGGGCAGACGGTTGCCGAGGAAGGCGAGGTCGCAGGCGAGCTGCGGTCGCGGCGGCTCGGGGTGGTGGGTCTCGGGGTCGAGGGCGTTGTAGACGGGGATGCAGGCGCGGGCGCCGAGGGCGGTGTAGCGGTCGATCACCGGCCGGCCGCCGCCGTAGGTGAGGACCATGTCGTAGGCGCCGATCAGCTCCCGCAGCGGGTTCGCGGCGTCACCTTCCATGGCAGCGAGAGTGGCGGGCGCGTCGACGTCCCAGAAGATCCGCACCTCCGGCCCCGCGACCGCGGCGACCGCGTCCTCCAGCACCTCGTCGTAGACGCCGACGCCGCTGGCCTTGACGATCACCTCCGCCTCGGCGGCCCCGGCGACGACCTCGCGCACCGCCCGCTCGTCGGTCGGCTCGTAGACCACGACCCGCGCCCACTCGGGGTCGTCGATGTCGCGGTGGGCCTGGCGGTCGAAGGCGTCGGGTTCGTAGAAGGTGACCCGGTGGCCGCGCGCGTCGAGCGCCCGCACGATCCCGCGGTAGTAGGTGCAGGCCCCGTTCCAGTAGGCGGAGACGAGGCTGGAGCCGAAGAAGGCGATCTCCATCAGGCCACCTCCTCCATCCGGGGGTCGGGCGCTCCGCGCAGCTCGGTGTCGATCGCCAGCAGCTCGTCGACCCGGTGGGCGCAGGTGTGGCGGGCGCGGATCGTCTCCAGGCCGCTGGCGCGCAGCTTCTCGGCCAGCTCCGGGAACTCGAGGATCGCCTGCATCGCCTCGCGCATCTCGACGCCGTCGCGGGCGACGAGGTAGTCCTCGCCGGGACGAAACAGCCCCTCCGCGTCCTCCCACGGCGAGCAGATCAAAGGGATGCCGCAGGCCATCGCCTCGAAGGGGCGGATCGTCGGGATGCCAGGCAGCGCCTCGACGTAGGGGCGCCGCGGCACGTGCACGGTCAGCCGGTGGCGGGCGAAGAGCTCCGGCGCGCGGTGGTTGGCGACCCAGCCGCGGTAGCGGAGGCCGGCGAGGCGGATCCGCAGCCGCGCCGACCGCGGGTAGCGGACGCCGTGGATCGAGCCCCTCAGCCGCAGCTTCCGCGCTGGGCGCAGGAGGAACTGGCGCAGCTCCTCGCTGCGCTCGTCGTCGCCCCAGTTGCCGATCCAGACCAGGTCCGCCTCCGGCTCGGTCCCCTCGAGCGGGCGGAAGACGCGGGTGTCGGCCGCCTCGTGCCAGGTCCAGGCGCGCGCCGCCCAGCCGCACTCGAGGTAGATCCGGCGGATCACCTCGCCGTAGGCGAGGACGCCGTCGTAGTTGGAGAGGTCGAAGCGGCCCATCTCCTCCGGCGCCGTCGCCGCCCGGTGGTGGGTGTCGTGGAAGTAGAGGCGGTAGCCGCCGTGGCGGGCGCGGTGCGCGCCGATCCGCTGCACCAGCTCCGGCTCGTTCCACTCGTGGACGAGGACGAGGTCGGCGTTGTCGAGCTCCTCGTCGAGGTCGAGCGACTCCAGCTCGTACTCGCGGCTGGAGAGGCCGGGGAAGGCGGCGGCGAACTCGCGCAGCGGCTGCTCGCCGTGCTCGCGCACGAGGTTGGCGCGGCTCCAGCCGTCCGCCGGTTCGTGCACGACCACCGCGTGCCCGCGCTCCTGGAGCTCGGCGACGACGCCGCGCAGGAAGTGGGCGTTGCCGTGGTTCCAGTCGGAGACCAGCGAGTGGGAGAAGACGACGACCTTCACGACTGCGACTCCTCCGCGGCGCGGTTCCTCCCCGGCAGGCGGGGACGATCGCCGGCGAGCCGTTCGTAGAGGCGGCGGTAGCCGCGGGCGGCGCGCTCGATCGAGAAGCCGGCGGCGCGGCGCTGGGCGCGCTCGGCGAAGTCCTTGCGCAGGAACGGCTCGGCGA
>JALZHV010000099.1 GCA_030860625.1 Actinomycetota bacterium | reverse complement strand
CCTCCAGACGCTCAACATCGAGCCATAGCGAGATGTGTCTGGAGGAGGGGACCCGCCCCTCTAACTACTAAGCAGCCTGATTCTTGAAGTAATTCGCGTTGATCTCCGCGAATTTCGCCCACTCAGCCGGGAGCTGGTCCTCGGCAAAGCAAGCGTCAACGGGGCAAGCCTCGACGCAAGCGTCGCAGTCGATGCACTCGTCCGGGTCGATGTAAAGCTGCTCGACGTTGTCGTAATCGGCCTCGTCAGGCGTCGGGTGGATGCAGTCGACGGGACAAACCTCGACGCACGAGTTGTCCTTCTGGCCAATGCACGGCTCGGCGATGACGTAGGTCATTTCGAGGGTTCTCCTAGGTCGGTTTCCGGGGTGCCTGCCGGGGGCCCCGGCCAAGCGCGAGCGCACATTTTAGGGATGATGCGGACATGCTGCTGTTGACGGGGGCGACTGGAAGCGTCGGTTCACGCCTGTTGCCGCTGCTCCTGGAGCGCGGCGAAGAGGTCCGCTGCCTGGTTCGGGAGCCGCGGCGGCTGGGGGCGCGGCGGGTCGACGTGCAGATCGCGCTGGGGGACCTGGGCGAGATGTCGGACCCCTACCTGGTGCGCCAGGCGCTGCGCGGCGTCGACACCGTGATCCACCTGGCGGCCTCGATCCGCGACCAGCCGCCGAAGCGGATCGAGGAGCTGAACGGGCTGGCGACGGTGCGGCTGCTGCGGGCGGCGGAGCGCAGCGGGGTCGAGAACTTCCACTTCTTCAGCGCCCTCGACGCGCAGGCGGCGCAGCGGACGCGCTTCTTCCGCGCCAAGTGGCTGGCCGAGCAGGCGGTGCTCTCCTCGCCGCTGCGGACGACCGTCTTCGCGCCCTCGATCGTCTACGACCACAGCGACCCCTGGATCACCCTCCTGCGCCGCTTCTCCTTCCTGCCGGTGCTGCCGGTCTCGGGCGAGGGGCAGGCGGCCTTCCAGCCGATCTGGGCGGCGGACGTGGCCCGCTGCGTCGTCGCCGCACTCGCCCGGGAGCCGGACGCGAGCGGGGCGACCAGGCGCTACGAGCTGGCCGGGCCGGAGACCCTCACCTACGACCAGATGTCGGACCTGGTCAGCTGCATCGCCGGCCGGCCGCGACCGCTGGTGCACGTGCCGCTGGGCTTCGTCCGCGCCAGTCTGATCGCCCTCCGCGCCTTTTTCGGCGAGGCCGTGTTCGCTACTTGGGAGGAGGCCGAGTTGATGGAGGTCTCGATGGTGAGCGAGCGCGGGCCGGCCGACGCGCAGGCTCTTGGTGTCGACCCGCGGAGGATGAGCGATGTCTTGGAGAGCGCTTAAGAGGTTCGCCGGAGCGGCGGCGGTCGTCGCGCTGCTCCTGGTCCCCGGTCAGGCCTTGGCGGTCTCGCTGGTGCCGCCGAAGCCGAACGTCTTCCTCGGCGTCAGCGACCGCGGCACGGCGGCGGAGTTCGAGCAGTTCGCGGCGCTGACCGGCAAGCGCCCGGCGCTGCTCGAGACCTTCCACCCCTGGGGGAACAGCCTCAACCAGGCCTACGAACGCTGGCGCGAAACCGCGACCCGGCCGATCCTCCACATCTCCACCGCCAACGATCAGACGCTGGCGGAGATGATCACCCCGCAGCAGATCGCGCTCGGGGGCGGCGACGACTACCTGTTGCAGCTGAACGACTTCTTCGCCCGCACCGGGCTGCCCGCCTACATCCGCCCGCTCGGCGAGCCGAACCGCTGCCTCAACCCGTGGTCGGCGGTCGACTGCGAAGGCGCCCAGAAAGGCGGCGAACACACGACGGGCTGGTACAAGCAGGCCTTCCGCCGCATCTCGGCGATCGTCCGCGGCGGCCAG
This sequence comes from Actinomycetota bacterium, assembly GCA_030860625.1. Lineage (GTDB taxonomy): Bacteria > Actinomycetota > Thermoleophilia > Solirubrobacterales > 70-9 > VAYN01. The sequence goes on along the minus strand of JALZHV010000099.1, from coordinate 4,202 downwards.
AGCCTGGAAGCGGTGAACGCGACCCTGGCGGAAATCGGCCTGCCGCCGGTGAACCGGAGCAAAGGGCCGCCGCCGCCGGCCCTGCCCGCGGCGCCGGTGAGCATCATCTGGAGCCCCCTCCCCGGCGGCTCGCCGCGGGTCAAGGGCAACTTCCCCGGCAACTACTGGCCCGGGCGGCGCTGGGTCGACTGGGTCGGGACCGACTTCTACTCGGAGTATCCGGTCTGGAGGGACCTCAACCGCTTCTACCGCGGCAAGCAGTGGCGCGGCATGCCGGTGGCGCTGACCGAGTGGGCGGTCTCCGGCGTCGACGACCCGCGCTGGGTCAAGCAGGTGATCGCCTGGACCGTCAAGCGCCCCCGCGTGCGGATGCTCGTCTACTACGTCGGCTTCGGCGCCGGCAACCCCTACGACCTCAGCCTCTACCCCCGCACCGCCAACACCCTGCGCAAGAAGCTCCGCCGCCCCAACTTCCTCTCCACCGCCGAATACAACGCCAGCGCCTTCCCACCCCTCCCCGAGAAGCCGAAGAAAAAATAAGAGAGGCCCGGGTTTCCCCGGGCCTCTCGGAAACTGCTCCCCGTTGGGGGTGGGTTACATCATGCCGCCCATGTCGGGCATGCCGCCGGGCATGCCGCCGCCGGCGCCGTTCTCCTCGGGGGCCTCGGCGATGACCGCCTCGGTGACGAGGATGTTCTTGGCGATCGAGGCCGCGTTCTCCAGGGCCGAACGGGTGACCTTGGTCGGGTCGATGACGCCGGCCTTGATCAGGTCGCCGTACTCGCCGTTGGCCGCGTTGAGGCCTTCGCCTTCCTTCATCTCGCGGACCTTGTTGACCACGACCGAGCCCTCCAGGCCCGAGTTCTCGGCGATCTGGCGGACCGGCTCCTCCAGCGAGCGGTGGATGATCCGGGCGCCGGTGACCTCGTCCGGCTCGCTCAGGCTCTCCGGGTCGAGGGCGGCCTGCGCGTTCAGCAAGGCCACGCCACCACCCGGCACGACGCCCTCCTCGAGCGCGGCGCGGGTCGCCTGCAGCGCGTCCTCGACGCGGTGCTTTTTCTCCTTCATCTCGGTCTCGGTGGCGGCGCCGACCTTGACGACGGCAACGCCTCCGGCGAGTTTGGCCAGGCGCTCCTGGAGCTTTTCGCGATCGAAGTCGGAGTCGGTGTTCTCGATCTCCTGTTTGATCTGCTTGATCCGGCCTTTGATGTCGTCGGCCTCACCGGCGCCGTCGATGATCGTCGTGTTGTCTTTGGCGACGACGACGCGACGGGCGCGGCCGAGCTGGGCGAGCTGGGTGTTCTCCAGTTTCAGGCCCATCTCCTCGGTGATCACCTCGCCGCCGGTGAGGATCGCGATGTCCTCGAGCATCCGCTTGCGACGGTCGCCAAAGCCCGGGGCTTTGACGGCGACGCCGGTGAAGGTGCCGCGGAGCTTGTTCACGACCAGGGTCGCGAGGCACTCGCCCTCGACGTCCTCGGCCACGATCAGCAGCGGTTTGCCCCCCTGCATCACCTGCTCGAGCACCGGCAGGATGTCCCGCACAGAGCCGATTTTCTGGTTAGCGATGAGGATGTAGGGGTCGTCCAGCACCGCCTCCATGCGGTCCTGATCGGTGACCATGTACGGCGAGATGTAGCCCTTGTCGAACTGCATCCCCTCGGTGAACTCGAGCTCCATCCCGAAGGTCTGGCCCTCCTCGACGTTCACCACGCCGTCTTTGCCGACTTTCTCGATCGCGTCGGCGATCACGTTGCCGATCTCGTCGTCGCCGGCGGAGATGGCGGCGACGCGGGCGATCTGGTCTTTGCCCGCGACCTCTTTCGACTGCTTGTTGAGCAGGTTGTCGACGACCTCTTCGACCGCCTTCTCGATGCCGCGGCGCAGGGCCAGCGGGTTGGCGCCGGCGGCCACGTTCTTCAGGCCCTGGCGGACGATGGTCTGCGCCAGCAGGGTCGCGGTGGTGGTGCCGTCACCGGCGACGTCGTTGGTCGCGGTCGCGACCTCACGCACCAGCTGGGCGCCCTGGTTCTCGAAGACGTCCTCGACCTCGACCTCGCGGGCGATGGTGACGCCGTCGTTGGTGATCGTCGGCGCGCCGAACTTTTTGTCGAGCACGACGTAGCGGCCTTTCGGGCCGAGGGTCACCTTGACGGCGTTGGCGACGGAATCGACGCCGGCCTGCAGGGCCCCGCGGGCCTCCTCTGCGTACTTCAGCTCCTTGTGAGCCATTTGTGTTCAGTCCTCCTTAGTTAAGTCCGTTGGGAGCTTCTTCAGCCGACCTTGGCCAGGACGTCCGACTCGCGCAGCACCAGCAACTCGTCGCCCTCGACGGTCACCTCGGTGCCGCCGTATTTGGAGTAGAGGACTTCGTCCCCCTCCGCGACGTCGAGCGGGATGCGCTTCTCCCCGTCCTCGTCCCATTTGCCGTCGCCGACGGCCACGACCTGGCCCTTCTGCGGTTTCTCTTTGGCCGTGTCCGGGAGGACGATGCCGCTCGCGGTCGTCTCCTCCTCCTCGATCGGCTTGACGATCAGCCGGTCCCCGAGGGGCTTCAGCTTCATCCTTGAACCTCCGTTAATCGGTGAGTGGGTGGTGTAAGTCGAGAAAACGCCGCTCTAGAGCCAAATTTCTGGTCTTGCGACGTTTGGCACTCTCGGGGTGAGAGTGCCAACGCCCTGAAAGATAGCGAAGCTCTAGTCGATCGCCAAGAGGCGACAGCCGAGCAGCTGCGAGATTCCCTCGCCGCCGCGGCGCATCACCCAGTCGTGGTTCCACTCGAAGACCGGGCGCAAGAGCGGGGCCCCGAGGTTCATCCAGAGCTTGTTCGTGCGCACGTTCCACTCGTAGAGGACGGCCGTGATCCCTTCCTGTTCGTACAGCCGCCAGCGACCGATCCCTTCCAGCTCGCCGCGGGCGCGGCCCTCCATCAGGGTCGGGTACTCGATTCGCGTCGTCGTCACCTCGAACCGCACCCGGTAGGGCAGGACGCTCCGCCAGGCCATCCGCGAGACGGCGCCGAGGCCGATCTCGTCGCCTTTGCGGAGCTCGCTCGCCTCCTCGACCCCGCGCCACCAGCGCGGCCAGGCGGCCTGGTCGTGGATCGCGTGCCAGACCGGCTCGCGCGGGGACTCGAGCAGCCAGGTGGTGAGGAAGGCGTATTCGGCCACGCGCCTAGCCTACGGGCGCGGTGGCGCGCTCAGTTGTGGTGCGGGGTCTCGCCGTTGCCGAGGTGGGTGTGCGGCGGCTCGGTGATCTGCGAGAAGCGGATCACCGTGACCGTGTCGTCCTCGGCGACCGGGCGGCTGTAGATCTGCTCGAGGAAGCGGATCTCCTCCTCGAGGCGGCGGAACTCGGGGTTGTCGTGCTCGATGTCGCGCCGGGTGAGGTCGCCGACGCGCTTGACCTCGACGTCGTCGATCACGGCGGTGAAGATCTTCTCGCGCGGGCTGTGGCGGAAGCCGACCGTGATCCAGACGACCTGGCCGCGCTCGTACTTGTTGCTCTTGTCGCCGAGCCGGATCGTCGCGGTCTTGCGGCCGCGCTTCAGCTGGTCTATGAAGACCGCCGAGTAGAAGTTCAAGACGTAGATGCCGCCCTTCATCAGCGCTGCGAGCGTATAGGAGAGCGGGCGGCGGCGGGGCGGGAGCGCCTGTCAAGGGGGCTACCGAAAATTCTTGGACATGCTTGGACGTGTGTAGGGGGCGGGTCCAGTTTTCGGCCAGGGGTCCGATCACTGGAAGACCGTGGCAGAGGCACGACTCTCCTTCCGCATGTTCCTGGCAGCGCTCGCTGGCGCCGCCGGCCTGCTGCTGCTCCCCTTCGCCGGCCAGGCGATGGCCGCCAAGTGCGACGGCAAGAAGGTGACGATCAAGGGCACGCCCGGCGACGACCGCATCGTCGGCAAGAAGGCGAGCGACGTGATCGACGGCGGCGGCGGCGATGACGTGATCACCGGCGGCCCCAACGGCAACGACACGATCTGCGGCGGCCCCGGCAACGACACTCTCGTCGGCGGCCGCGGCTTCGACTCCCTCCACGGCGACGGCGGCGACGACAACCTCCAGGGCGAGACCGGCTCCGACAGCATCAACGGCGGCGGCGGCAACGACGTGATCTGCGGCCTCGGCGGCGACGACGTGATCGACGCTACGAGCCTCGAGGTCGACGGGATCAAGCTCACGATCAACGGCGGCCTCGGC
>JALZHV010000098.1 GCA_030860625.1 Actinomycetota bacterium | reverse complement strand
GCTGCGAGCCGAGGGCGACGTCGAAGAAGCGGAGGAAGACGGCGAAGGCCGCGGCCTTGGTCGCCACCGCCATGAAGCTGGTGATCGGGGTGGGGGCGCCCTGGTAGACGTCGGGCGTCCACTGGTGGAAGGGCGCGATCGAGACCTTGAAGGCGAGCCCGACCGCCGTCATCGCGATCCCGATCAGGAGCAGCGGATCGCCGTCGACGCCACCGTTGCGGACGATCCCCTCGGCGATCCGCCCGAAGTCGGTCGAGCCGGTGCCGCCGTAGACGAAGGCCATCCCGTAGAGCAGCGTCGCCGAGCCGAGCGAGCCGACGATCAGGTACTTCAGCCCCGACTCCAGCGAGCCCTCGCGCCGCAGGTTGGTGGCGCAGAGGATGTAGAGCGGGATCGAGAGGATCTCGAGGGCGACGAAGAAGGTGACGAGGTTGGTCGCCTGCGCGAGCAGGACCATCCCCAGCACCGAGCCCAGCAACAACGCGTGGTACTCGCCGGAGCCGGCTTCCTCGGTCGCCCGCTCGCGGAGCGAGAGTACGACGGTGGAAGCCGCCATCAGGATCGCGATCAAGGAGATCGAGATCGCCAGGTCGTCGAGCCGCAGCGCCCCGGTGATCAGCGTCTTCGGGTCGTCCCACTGCCAGATCAAGAGGCCCGCGGTGACGCCGAGGACGATCGTCGTCAGCCCCGGCGCCATCCGCTTGGTCGGCTTGAAGACGGCGCTGAGCAGGACGACACAGATGCCGACGGTAAGAGCGATCAGCGGCGAGATGCCGGCGTAGTCGATCGTCGGCTCGTTGAAGTTCACGGATGCTCCTCTCTCACCAGGTGGGCCTCGGGAGCCTCGTCGTCGCTGACCCGGGCGACGGTGTCCTCGACGCTCGGCGCCGTCCGCTCGAGGACCAGCTGCGGGTAGAGCGAGAGGCCGAGGATGCAGAGCACGAGCGGGACCAGGACGAGCCCGTCGCGGACGCCGATCTCACGCGAGAGCACTCCCTCCGGCTTGTCGTTGTTGTGCATCGTCTGCTGGTAGAGGCGGAGCGCGTAGTAGGCGGCCATCGCGACGCCGGCGATCGCGACGAAGGCGAAGACGATCTTCTCCTGGAAGAGGCCGTTGAGGATGTAGAACTCGCCGACGAAGTTGGCCGAGCCGGGCAGCGCCAGGGTCGCCAGGGCGACGATCAGGAAGAGCGCCGCCAGCACCGGCGCCCGCAGCGCCATCCCACCCATCTCGCGGATGTCTTCGCTGCCGGTCCGCTCCAGCAGCAGCGCGACGATGACGAAGATCGGTGCGACGACGAGCCCGTGGTTGACCATCTGCAGGATCGCCCCGTCGGCGCCGTCGGCGCGCAGGGCGAAGATCCCGGCGGTGATGAAGCCGAGCTGGGCGACCGAGGAGTAGCCGGCGATCAGCCGCACGTTGGTCTGGGTGAAGGCCATCACCGAGCCGTAGAGGATCGAGGCCAGGGCGATCGCCAGGACCACCTCCTGGAACTCGACGGTGGCGTCGGGGAAGAGCGGCAGCACCACCCGCAAGAAGCCGTAGGCGCCGACCTTGGCGAGGACGCCGGAGAAGACGATCAGCGCCGGCAGCGGCGCGGCGCGGTAGGCGTCCGGCAGCCAGCCGTGGAGGAGGAAGGCCGGCATCTTGACCAGGAAGGCGGCGGCGAAGAACCAGAAGATCCAGCGCTGGCTGCCCTCGCCGATCGGCTGCTGGGCGAGCTCGGCGATCGAGAAGGTGACGTCGCCCCCGTCGGCGGCGATGATCCCGACCGCGATCGCCGCGACCAGCATCAGCAGCGAGCCGATCAGGGTGTAGACGATCATCTTCATCGTCGCCCGCGAGGCGCTCGGGCCGCCTTCGCCCGTGCGGTCGTGGCCCCAGGCGCCGAAGAGGAAGTAGAACGGCACCAGCATCAGGTCGAAGAAGAGGACGAAGAGCAGCAGGTCCTGGGCGAGGAACGCCCCCAGGGTCGCGGTCTCGGCGACCAGCATCGCGAAGAAGAAGGTCTTCGGTCGCTCCTGCTCGCGCAGCGCCGCGAAGGCGACGCCGCCGACCCAGAGCACCGCGGTCAGCAGGACGAGGAAGAGGTTGAGCCCGTCGACGCCGAGGCTGTAGTCGACGCCGAGCCCGGAGATCCAGGGCTCCGACACCGCGTGCTGCAGCCCCGGGTTGCCGGAGTCGAAGTCGACGACGATCGCGATCGCGATCCCGAGGGTGGCAAGGGTCCCCAGCGTCGCCCACGGGCCGGCCGCCCGGCGCGGCAGGAAGAGGCCGACGAGGCCGAACGCGAGCGGTGCCCAGAGCAGCGCGTTGATCATGAGCTGGTGAGGAGGAAGTAGAGGGCGAGCCCGGCGAAGCCGGCGATCAGGAGCAGCGCGTAGCTACGGACGAAGCCGCTCTGGACGGCGCGGACGACGCCGCCGGCGCCGCGCACGGTCCCTTCGGTGCCGCTGACCAGGCCGTCGACGACGAAGCGCTCGAAGACGCGGTCGGCGAAGCGGGCAACGGCGAGCACCGGGCGGACGACGAGGAGGTCGATCAGCTCGTCGAAGTACCAGCGGTTGACGAACAGCGTGTGCAGCGGGCGCAGCCGCGCTTCCAGCTGCCGCGGCCGCTCGGGATTGGCACGGTAGAAGAACCAGGCGATGCCGATCCCGAGCAGCGAGATCGCGCCGCCGATCGCGAGGCCGAACCATTCGCTCCCGGCCGAGGGGTGGACGTGGGCGAAGTGGGACTCGTGGAAGACCGGCTTGAGGAAGCTGCTGACGACGTGGACGACGTCGGGGATCTGGACCAGGCCGCCGACCAGCGCCAGCACCGCGAGGACCGCCATCGCCGCCCGCATCGGCCAGTTCTGCTCGGCGATGTGGTGCTCGGGGCCGGGGAAGCCCACCTCGGTGTCCTCCGGCTCGCCGCTGACAGGGTTGCGCAGCTCCCCGTGGGCGACGTGGCCGGTGTCGATCAGCTCCTGCGCCTCCTTCACCGGCGCTCCCGGCAGGATCCGGAAGACGAGCCGGAAGGTGTAGACGGCGGTCAAGAGCGCGCCGGCGTAGCCGAGCACCATGAAGATCGTGTACATCCCGCCCCGCTCGCCGGCGAAGGCGAGGATCTCGTCCTTGGAGAAGAAGCCCGAGGTGCCGGGGAAGGCGGCCAGCGCCAGGGCGGCGCAGAGCATCGTGATCGAGGTGAAGCGCATCGCCTTGCCGAAGCCGCCCATCCGGTCGATGTTCTGGTTGTTGGCCATCGCGGCGATGATCGAGCCGGCCGCCATGAACAGCAGCGCCTTGAAGAAGGCGTGGGTCATCAGGTGGAACATCCCGGCGCTGTAGGCGCCGATCGCCACGCCCATGATCATGTAGCCGATCTGGCTCATCGTCGAGTAGGCGATCGCCCGCTTCAGGTCGGTCATCACCAGCGCCATCGTCCCGGCGACCAGCAGGGTCGCGAGGCCGACGAAGGCGGCGATGTCGGCGGCGGTCGGCGAGAGTTCGAAGAGGACGTGGGTGCGGGCGATCAGGTAGACGCCGGCGGTGACCATCGTCGCCGCGTGGATCAGCGAGGAGACCGGCGTCGGTCCCTCCATCGCGTCGGCCAGCCAGGTGTGGAACGGCAGCTGCGCCGACTTGGCGAAGGCGCCGACGAGGAGCAGCAGGCAGATCGCGGTGATCGTCCACTCGTTGGTGCTGAAGACCTCGGGCGCTCTGTGGAAGACCTCGCCGTAGTCGAAGCTGCCGAGCTCGCGGAAGATCAGGAAGGCGGCGAGCACGAGGCCGATGTCGCCGACGACGTTGATCACGAACGCCTTCATCCCCGCCCGGGTCGCGGTCTCGCGCCGGTACCAGAAGCTGATCAGCGCGTAGGAGGCGAAGCCGACGAAGGCCCAGCCGACGATCAGCAGCACGAAGTTGCCGGCGAGGACCAGCAGCAGCATCGAGAAGACGAAGAAGTTGAGCAGGCTGAAGAAGCGGTGGTAGCCCGCGTCGGACTGCATGTAGCCGTAGGAGTAGAGGTGGATCAGGGTCGAGACGCCGGTGACGACGAGGACCATGAAGATCGAGAGCGGGTCGACGAAGATCCCGAGCTTGATGTCGAGGCCGGCGACGCTGGCGTAGTCCCAGAGCGAGGAGGCGTGGTGGCGCGCCTCGGGCTCGTCGCCGAGCAGGCTGAGCAGGGCGCCGATGCCGCAGGCGAACGAGGCGGCGATCGCGAGCGTGCCGATCGCCCCCGCGAGCTTCTGCGGCAGCACGCGGTAGCCGAGCCCGATCGCGATCGAGCCGAGCAGCGGCAGCAGCAGGACCAACCAGGCCCAAAATGAAACGCTCACGCTGTCCTCCTCGCGCTCACCCGCGCAGCTCCCTCAGGTCGTCGACGTTGAGCGGCAGGCGGCGGCGGAAGATCGCGACGATCAGGCCGAGGCCGACGACCACCTCGCAGGCGGCGACGACCATCACGATCAACGCGAAGATCTGGCCCTCGGCGTTGCCGACCATGCGGCTGAAGGCGACGAGGGCGAGGTTGCCGGCGTTCAGCATCAGCTCCAGGCAGAGCAGGATCACCATTGGGCTGCGGCGGATGAGGATGCCGACGGCTCCGGTGGCGAAGAGGAGGGCGCTGAGGACGATGAACCACTCGATCGTCATGACTGAGCCTCATGGCGCCGCGCCGCGAGGACGATCGCGCCGACCGCGGCGAGCAGCAGCAGGATCGAGCTGGCCTCGAAGGGCAGGAGGAACTTCTCGAGGAGCAGGTGGCCGATTTCGGCGGGGTCGCCGAAGCCGGGCTTGACGTCGGGGCCGTCGGTGCCGAGGGCGAGGAGGGCGGAGGAGAGGACGGCGACGGAGAGCTCGATGAAGAGGGCGATGCCGAGCAGGGGGGCGAGGAAGCGCTGGCCCGGGATCGGCTCGAAGACCGACTCGCTGTCTCCGCCCACATAGGCGACGACGAAGACGTAGAGGACCATCACCGCCCCCGCGTAGACGACCACCTGCGCGGCGGCGATGAAGGCCGCGCTCAGCAGCAGGAAGAGCGCCGCCAAGGAGAAGAGGTGGACGATCAGCGAGAGCACCGAGTAGAAGGGGTTGCGCATCGCGATCACGCCGACGGCGCCGCCGAAGGCGCCGAGCGCGGCGATGAAGAAGAGGACCTCTTCCACTACTCGCCCTCGCTTTTCAGCGGCGTCCGCTCGACTGGCTCGGCGAGCAGCATCTCCTTGGTGAAGATCAGGTCACGCCGGTCGTAGTCGGCCATCTCGTAGTCGTGCCCCATCGTGATCGCGTCGAACGGGCAGGCGATCTCGCAGTAGCCGCAGAAGATGCAGCGGCTGAGGTTGATCTCGTAGACCGCGGCGTAGCGCTCGCCGGCCGAGACCCGTTCGCCCGGCACGTTCTCGGCGGCGACGACGCGGATGCAGTCGGCCGGGCAGGCGGCGGCGCAGAGCGAGCAGCCGACGCACTTCTCGAGCCCGTTCTCGTGCCGCCAGAGGCGGTGCCGGCCGCGGAAGCGCGGGTACAGCGGCCGCTTGTACTCGGGGTACTGCTGCGTGATCGGCTTCTTGAAGATCTGCTTGAAGGTGACGCCGAAGCCCTTGATGGACGAGTACGGCTGGGCCATCAGATCGCGACCACCAGCGCGGCTGTGACGAGCGCGTTCAGCGTCGCCACCGGCAGGAGGACCTTCCAGCCGAAGCTCATCAGCTGGTCGTAGCGGAGCCGCGGGAGCGTCGTCCGCATCCAGATGAAGATGAAGAGGATCACGAGGACCTTGAGGACGAACCAGAGCGGGCCGAGCGACGCGACGGGGCCGAGCCACCCGCCGAAGAAGAGCGTCACGCACAGGCCGGAGAGGACGATCAGGTTGATGTACTCGGCCATCTGGAAGAGGCCGAAGCGCATCCCGCTGTACTCGGTGTGGTACCCCGCGACGAGCTCCTGCTCGGCCTCCGGCAGGTCGAACGGCGCGCGGTTCGTCTCGGCGACGCCGGCGATGAAGAAGGTCACGAAGCCGACGAACTGCGGCACCGCGTACCAGAGCGAGTCCGCCTGCGACTGCACGATGT
>JALZHV010000394.1 GCA_030860625.1 Actinomycetota bacterium | reverse complement strand
GTCGAGCGTCCATTCGACCGAAGCAGTGCTCCGCGTTCTGCAGTTGTTGCCTTCGAGCACCCTCCGCGTTTCGCCGTGCACCCAACCCCGGAGGGGATACAGATGGCAACAGGAACCGTGAAGTGGTTCAGCGACGACAAGGGCTACGGGTTCATCACGCCCGACGACGGCTCGAAGGACGTTTTCGTCCATCACAGCGCCATTCTCGGCGAGGGCTTTAGGAGCCTGACCGAGGGCGCCAAGGTGACCTACGAGTCGGAAGATGGCCCGAAGGGTCCCGCTGCCGCGAGCGTTCAGCAGCAGTAATCTCGCTAAACGCTTCCAGTAGTGCGAAGCCCGCCGCCTGGGGGGCTTCGTCTTGGTTGGAGCCCGTCCCCTACCCTCCAGAATCCTCATGAGCACCGCCCAGGCAGACCTCAGGAACATCGCGATCATCGCCCACGTCGACCACGGCAAGACGACGCTGGTCGACGCGATGCTGTGGCAGACCGGCACCTTCCGCAAGGGCCAGGACGTCGCCGAGCGGGTGATGGACTCGATGGACCTCGAGAAGGAGAAGGGGATCACGATCCTCGCCAAGAACACCGCCGTCAACCGCGACGGCGTCAAGTTCAACATCGTCGACACGCCAGGGCACGCCGACTTCGGCGGCGAGGTGGAGCGGGCGCTGACGATGGTCGACGGCGCGCTGCTCCTGGTCGACGCCTCCGAGGGGCCGCTGCCGCAGACGCGCTTCGTGCTGCGCAAGGCGCTCGAGCGCAAGCTGCCGATCATCCTCGTCGTCAACAAGGTCGACCGGCCGGACGCGCGGATCGACGAGGTGGTCGACGAGGTCTACGAACTCTTCATGGACCTCGACGCCGACTCCGAGCAGATCGACTTCCCGATCGTCTACACCAACGCCAAAGCCGGCTGGGCCGCGATGGAGCAAGGCGTCGAGGGGACCGACCTCTCCCCCCTGCTCGACCTGATGCTGGAGAAGATCCCGGCGCCGCAGTACGAGGAGGGGGCGCCGCTGCAGGCGCACGTGACGAACCTCGACGCCTCCCCCTACGTGGGGCGGCTGGCGATCTGCCGCGTCCGCCAGGGGACGATCCGCAACGGCCAGCAGCTCGCCTGGTGCCGCGCCGACGGCAGCGTCCAGCGCGCCGCGGTCTCGGAGCTGTACGTGACCGAAGGGCTGGAGCGGGTGACGGCCGAGGAAGCCGGGCCGGGCGAAATCATCGCCGTCGCCGGGATCGAAGAGGTGACGATCGGCGAGACCCTGGCCGACCCCGAGAACCCGCAGCCGCTGCCGGTGATCACCGTCGACGAGCCCTCGCTCTCGATCGTGATCGGGATCAACACCTCGCCGCTGGCCGGCACCCAGGGCGGCGACAAGCTGACCGCCCGCCAGATCCGCTCGCGCCTCGATGCCGAGCTGGTCGGCAACGTCTCGCTGCGGGTCAACGACACCGAGCGGCCCGACGCCTGGGAGGTGCAGGGCCGCGGCGAGCTGCAGCTGGTCGTGCTGCTGGAGATCATGCGGCGCGAGGGCTACGAGCTGACCGCCGGGCAGCCGCAGGTGGTGACGCGGGAGATCGAAGGGCAGATGCACGAGCCGGTCGAGCGGCTGGCGATCGACGTGCCCGAGGAGCACGTCGGCGACATCACCCAGATGCTCGCCGCCCGCAAGGGCCGGCTCGAGCAGATGGTCAACCACTCAACCGGGTGGGTGCGGATGGAGTACCTGGTCCCGGCCCGCGGCCTGATCGGCTTCCGCACCGAGTTCCTCACCGTCACCCGCGGCAGCGGGCTGATGCACCACGTCTTCGACCGCTGGGAGCCGTGGGCGGGTGAGCTGCGGACGCGGCAGACCGGGTCGCTCGTCGCCGACCGGCGCGGCCAGACCGCCGGTTACTCGCTGATGAGCCTGCAGGACCGCGGCCGGCTCTTCGTCGGGTCCGGCGAGGAAGTCTACGAAGGGATGATCGTCGGCGAGAACTCCCGCTCCGAGGACCTCGACGTCAACCCGACCAAGGCCAAACAGCAGACCAACATGCGGGCGGCGAGCGCCGACGTGCTGGAGCGTCTGGCGCCCCCCACTCGCCTCTCCCTGGAGGCTTCCGTCGAGTTCGTCCGCGAGGACGAGTGCGTGGAAATCACCCCCGAGGCGATCCGCCTGCGCAAGGTCGAGCTGGACAAAATCAAGCGCCTCAAGGCCGCCAAGC
>JALZHV010000097.1 GCA_030860625.1 Actinomycetota bacterium | reverse complement strand
GGCAGTCCACGCTGGCAAGGGCGCGGCGCGCCCCGGGCGGCCTCAGGCCGGTGAGGTCGGGCACCCGGCAGGAGCTGAACTCGAAGCGGGAGCGGCCGGTGGCGGCGCTGACGCCGGCTTCGGTCTTGACTCGCACCTTGGTCCGGAGCCGGGTGCGCCGCTGCCCGACGCTGGCGATGATCAGCTCTTCGGAGACGACCCTGAACCGCAGCGCCTGGACGCCGCCGAAGGTGACTTTGCGGACCCGCGCGAAGTTCTCGCCGAAGATCTTCACCCGGCCGCCCTTGCGGTAGTCGACGTACTTTGGAGCGACCCGGGCGATGACCGGAGGGGGGAGGACTTCGACGTTGAAGCCCAGCTCGCGCCCGGTGTTCGTGGCGGTGTAGGGGAGGGCGGCGCCGGCGGGGAGTGGCGGGACCCAGAGGGCGAAGGCGGATTGGGGGCCGGTCGCGGCGGCGGCGATGTCCCCTTCGGCGGGGAGGTCGAGCGCGATCGTTTCCCCGGCCTCGATCCTCAGGGCCGGGAAGCGGGGTTCCGCGCCGCCGAACGTCAGCGGCGGCGACGATCTCGTCGCCCGGTAGACGCTGCCCCCTTCGGGCGAGAGCACGCGCAGGCGGTACGGCCCGCCTACGGCGCCGAGGATGTTGAGCCGGAGGATGATCCCGTCGACCGGCGAGACCAGGTTGGCGTCGGGGTCGGCCAGGGCGGAGTTGAAGAAGGTCCCGGCGTTGCGGACGAACCCGGCGCGGAAATCGCCTTCCAGCGTGCTGCCGACGACTACCGGTTCGGCCTGCGCCCCCGGCGCCGCTCCCAGGCAGAGCACCATCGCCACCACCGCGACCCATCGCGACAACCTCATAGTCATTGCTCCTCCCTAGACGACGTTCCCGGCAGCGTACCCTTCGTGCAGGAGGAAACGACGATGAGCAGACTCGGAAAGCTGATGGAGATGATGCACCCGGAGAAGACGAAGATGGTCGCCGCGGAGGAGGCGTTGCCGGGGCGCAGCGAGCGGCCTTTCGACGTGCCGGCGACCCACGCCGTGCTGGGGACGCCGCTCGAGCCGCCGTTCCCGGCGGGGATCGAGGTCGCCTACTTCGCGCTCGGCTGCTTCTGGGGAGCGGAGCGGCTGTTCTGGAGCCTCGACGGCGTCTACACGACGGCGGTCGGCTACATCAACGGGACGACGCCGCACCCGACCTACGAGGAGGTCTGCACCGCGAAGACCGGCCACGCCGAGGCGGTGCTGGTCGCCTTCGACCCGCAGCGGATCTCCTACGCGGACCTGCTGAAGGTCTTCTTTGAGGAGCACGACCCGACCCAGGGAATGCGCCAGGGCAACGACGTCGGCACCCAGTACCGCTCGGGGATCTACTTCGCCAACGATTCCCAGAAGGCGACGGCAGAGATGGCGCGGGACGCCTACGACCGCGACCTGCGCGCCGCCGGGCACGAGCCGGTGACGACCGAGGTCGAGCCCGCCGGGCGCTTCTACTACGCCGAGGACTACCACCAGCAGTACCTGCACAAGGTCCCCAACGGCTACTGCGGCCTGGCCGGGACCGGCGTCTCCTGTCGCATCCCCGCCGCCGCTTCCTAGGCGCGGCGGGGTTCGGGGGGCGCGGCGAATAGCATCCCCGCCTTCGTGGCACCCTCCTTCGGCTCCTACATAGCCGGCAGCTTCGCCCTGATCGGGATCATCGCCGCCCTTGGCCTCGGCGCCTACTGGCTGCGGCGCTGGATCGTGCCGGAATTCACCGGCGCCCTGGCGCGGCTGGCCGACGCGACGATCGCGGTGGCGCTGCTGGTCGTCTGCCTGCAGGTGCTCGGCACGCTGAGCGCCCTCTACTTCGGCTGGATCGTCGTCGTCTGCATCGGGGTCGGGCTCGGGGCTGCCTGGCTCGGGCGCGCCAAAGCGGGCAACGGCGGCAGGGAGGTGGAGGCGCCGCGGGTGGAGACGGTCGCGCTCCTGATCGCCCTCGGCGTCGCCTCCTGGACCGTCGCCGAGTGGACTTTCCCGACCCAGTCGAGCCTCGACTTCGGCATGTTCGGCGGCGACACCACCTGGTACCACATGCCCTTCTCAGCGTTCATCGCCCAGGAGCACTCGACCACGGCGCTGCACTTCACCGACCCGCTGCGGCTGGCGGCCTGGTACTACCCGGCCTGTACCGAGCTGATCAACGCCGCCACGATCGTCCTGTTCAAGAGCGACTGGCTGGCGCCGCTGCAGAACATGATCTGGGTGCCGATCGCGCTGCTCGCCGCCTGGTGCATCGGCCGCCCCTACCGGGTCGGGCCGGCGACGCTGGTCGCCGCGGCGATCATCCTCGACTCGGGGGTGATGATCGAAACCCAGCCCGGCGAGGCGCGCAACGACATCATGGGCCTCGCCTTCCTGCTCGCCTTTGCGGCCTTTCTGATCAACGGCCACCAGCGCCGCGCGCCGGCTGCCGGAGCGGTGCAGGACGCGCCCGAGGCCAACGCCCCCCTGCTCGACAAGGGGCCGCTGATCATGGCCGGGATTGCCGCCGGCCTCGCCGCCTCGGTCAAGTTCACCTTCCTCGTCCCGGTCGCGGCGATCACGCTCGGGGTGATCGCCTTCAGCGGCAGGGGGCGGCGCTGGACCACGACCTGGGTGATGTTCCTGCCGATGCTGGTGGTCGGCGCCTACTGGTACCTGCGGGCGATGGTCAAGACCGGTGGCAACCCGATCCCGATCACCAAGTTCGGGCCGCTCAACCTGCCGAAGCCCGACCAGATGCCGCTCGACCCGCGGCCGCGCTTCGCCGTCGCCGACTACCTGACCGAGCCGACGATCTACCGCCGCTGGTTCTTCCCCGAGCTCGAGAACGCGTTCGGGCCGCTCTGGCCGCTGATCCTGATCTGCGCCCTCTCGGCCGCCGTCTACATCGCCTGGCGCTCGCGCAACAAGATCCTGCGGGTGGTCGCGGCGGCGTCGCTCTTGACCGCGGTCGTCTACCTCTTCACGCCGCTGACCGCGGCCGGGCAGGAGGGGACGCCGACCGGGTTCTTCACCAACACGCGCTACCTGGTGCCGGGACTGGTCTTAGCGATGGCGATGCTGCCGATCGCGCGACCGCTGCGCGAATCGGAGCGCCGCGCCTGGCACACGCTGCTCTTCCTGGGGGTGGTCTACGCGATCACGGTGCTGACGACGCCGCGCTGGTTCACCCCCTACATCGTCGGCACGGTCTTCCTCACGCTGGCGCTGGTCTGGGCGCCGGCGGGGCTTTCGCTGGCGCGGGGGCGATTCGCGATGAGCCGGATGGCGGTCGCGGGGGCGACGGTGGCGGTGGTGCTGCTGGCGGTCGTGCTCGGGCGCGCCCAGCAGGTCCAGTACGCCGAGCAGCACTACGTCAACCCGGATCCCTTCCTCGGCGAAGGCGGGCCGAAGCAGGCGTACGTCTTCGCCCAGAAGCTGCGGGACAAGCGGATCGGGATCATCGGCTCCAGCCAGATCATCTTCGGCCAGTACGGGTTCTACGGCAACGACGTCAGCAACCACGTCGAGTTCATCGGCGTCAAAGGGCCGCACGGGGCCAACCGGCTGCCGGCCACCTGCGCGAGGCTGCGGCACTTGGTCAACGAGGGCGGCTACGAATACGTGATCGCGAGCCAGTACACGCAGGACACCGGCCCGTACAACACCGGCGTCCCGAACCCGTACCAGTTCCCGGTCTACGCCTGGCTGAAGGGCGACCCGGCGCTGAAGCTGGTGGTCAACGACACCGACTCCTCGCCGCAGCCCACCTACGTGTTCAAGGTGAACGGCGAGCTCGACCCGGCCGCCTGCAAGCCGGAAGAGCGGCCGGAATAGCTAGGCGTTGCTGGCCGCGAGCGCGTGCTCGCGGATCAGCTCGGCGGAGCGCTGCGGCTGCTCCCACCAGAACATGTGGCCGACGTCCTCGAGGACCTCGAAGCGGGCGGCTGGCATCAGCGCGGCGATCTGCTCACCGTTGACGAAGGGGAGGACGCCGTCCTCGGTGCCGTGAACGATCAGCGTCGGGGTGGAGATCTCGCCGAGGCGGCCGCTGGTGTCGTGACCGAAGATCGCCTGCGCCTGTAGTTCGATCGTCTTTTTCGCGGCGGGCACGTCCGTCGCCATCTTGTGGAAGGCGGCGTAGGCGTCCTCGTCGGCCCGGAAGGCGGGGGAGAGGTTGATCTCGTAGCTGGCGCGGATCGCCTTGTCGCGGTCGCCGGAGGCCACGCCGGCGGCGAGCTTTTCGACGTTCGCCCGCGGCATCAGCCGCGACCCCTCGCCCCCGCAGTAGGTGCAGCCCAGCGTCAGCGACCGCACCCGCCCCGGGTGAGCGAGCGCCAGCTCCTGGGCGATCATCCCGCCCATCGAGATCCCGACCACGTGCGCGCTCCCGACCCCGAGCTCGTCGAGCAACCCCGCCGCGTCCTCGGCCAGCTCGGCGATCGTGAACGACTCGGAAAACGGAGCCGAGAGCCCGATCCCCCGGTTGTCGAAGGCGATCACGTCGAAGCTCTCTTCCAGCGTCGAGCGAAACGGCTCCCCCCAAGAGAGATGCGTGCCGCCCATTCCCTGGATCAGCAGCAGCGGCTCCCCCTCACCAGCGCGCTCGCAATGAAGCTCGGTCCCCCCGACAGCAATCTTCGCCATCCGCCGATCCTACGCGCTCCCCCTCATCCGCCTCTACGCTTAGAGCCTCTGCGCCCGTAGCTCAGCTGGATAGAGCATCGGACTTCTAATCCGACGGTCGCTGGTTCGAATCCAGCCGGGCGCGTGAATGTACGGCATGTGCCCTCGCGTGTACTCTGATGAAGATGGCTGAGAGGAACCGCCGGATCAACGTCACCCTCGAGCCCGACTACGCCCGGAAGCTGGCAAGCCTTGCGGAGCGGACGCACGTTCAGGAGGGGACTCTGGCGCGCTCGCTTCTTTCCAGTGCGTTGGACGAAGACGGTCCCGATGCCTCGCGCATCACCGAAATCCTCGACGGGATCCCTGGGGCATGGGAGCGGGCGCAGGAGTCGATCAAGCAGGCTCGGCGCGGCGATACGGTGCCCCTCTCCGAGCTTTAGCTGATGCCGGCTGTCGAGGTTACGCGCCAAGCGCGTGACGAGCTTCGGAAGCTGATCGAGACCCGGCATCTGCCGGCTGACACGCGCGAGCGTGTATCGCGTTCACTCCTCACCTTGGAGGAGTTTCCGCGGGGTGGCAAGCAGCTCTCGGGCGTGTGGCGAGATTGTCGAGCTTTGATCGGTCCGTGGGGCTGGTTGATCGTCGTCTACATGTACATCGAGTCCGAGGATCGAGTGGTCGTCATCGCCTTCCACGATGCGCGGACCTCGGATGCCGCAATCGCTCGCGCTTGAGTCACGGTCGAGGCTGGGTAATCGCCAGACACACCGCGGTGGCGTCGTCGTCGAGGTCGCCGGCGGTGGCGGCGAGGACGGCGGAGTGGATCTCGCGGACGGTGCTGGGGGCGGTGGGGCGTTGGGAGCGTTGGGCGGCTTCGATCAGGCCGTCGATGCCGAGGCCGGCCTTGCCCTTGCCTTCGGAGACGACTCCGTCGGAGACCATGATCAGGCGGTCTCCGGCGGCCAGGGTGGTGGAGCGCTCGGCGGGTTCGGGGGCTGAGCGGCCGCCGAGGCCGCGGACTTTCGGGACCTTGAGCTTTTCGGCGGTGCCGTCGTGGCGGATGACGATCGGGGGAACGTGGCCGCAGTTGGCGACGGTCAGCTCGCGGGTGGCCGGGTCCCAGTGGGAGACGACGGCGCTCATCTCGGCCTGGGGCCCCGGCATCTGCTTCAGCGTCCGGTGCATGACCATCAGCGCCTCTTTGATCGTGCCGTCGCTGCGGCGGCTCGCGCGCAGGGCGCCGAGGGCGACTGCGGCGCTGGCGATCGCCCGGGTACCGCTGCCGAGCCCGTCGGCGATCGTCAGCCAGATCCCGTCCGGGTTCTCGATCACGTCGAACCAGTCGCCCGCCACCTCGTAGCTCGGCAGCACGTTGCCCGCCACCTCGCCGCCGGAGATGCGCACGATCCGCGGCGGCAGCAGGTTCTGCTGGATCTCCGCGGCCGCGACCGGCC
>JALZHV010000096.1:5117-6096 GCA_030860625.1 Actinomycetota bacterium | reverse complement strand
GCGCGGCTACCGTCGACGGGCTCGAGATCCTCGTCCAGCAGGGCGCCCGCTCGCTGGAAATCTGGACCAGCCGCGAGCCAGACCTCGACGTGATGCGCAGGGCGGCGGCCCGCCGATAGCCTTGCCGCGATGACGACGTTCCGTTTCACCACCGCGGGGGAGTCGCACGGGCCGGGGCTCGTGGCGATCGTCGAGGGCCTGCCGGCGGGCCTCGAGCTCGACCGCGAGGCGCTCGACCGCGACATGGCGCGCCGCCAGCTCGGCCACGGCCGCGGCGGGCGGATGAAGATCGAGACCGACACCGTCGAGGTCCGCTCCGGCGTCCGCCACGGCCGCACGCTCGGCGGCCCGATCGCGCTGCTGGTCGCCAACCGCGACTACAAGAACTGGGAAGAGCGGATGAACCCCTGGCCGGTCGAGGGCTTCTCGCCCGACGAGGTCCACCTGCCGCGGCCGGGCCACGCCGACCTCGTCGGCGCCCAGAAATACGGCCACGCCGACATCCGCAACATCCTCGAGCGCGCCAGCGCCCGCGAGACCGCCGCCCGCGTCGCCGCCGGCACGATCGCCCGCGGCTTCCTCGCCAAGCTCGGGGTCGAGATTCACAGCCACGTCCTGCAGATCGCCTCGGTGCGCGCCCAGGAGCGGCCCGACCTGGGGCCGGAGGACTTCGCCGGGGTCGATGACGACCCGGTCCGCTGCCTCGACCCGGAGGCGAGCAAGGCGATGGTCGCGGAGATCAACCGCCTGCGCAAGGCGAACGAGAGCCTCGGCGGCACCTTCGAGGTCGTCGCCTTCGGCCTCGTCCCCGGCCTCGGCTCCCACATCTCCTGGGAAGACCGCCTCGACGGCCGTCTGGCCGGTGCCGTCGCCTCGATCCAGTCGGTCAAGGGCGTCTCGATCGGCGAAGCCTGGGACGTCGCCGGCCGCCCCGGCTCCGAGGCCCACGACGAGATCTTCTGGTCCGAGGAGCGCGGTT
>JALZHV010000096.1:0-5107 GCA_030860625.1 Actinomycetota bacterium | reverse complement strand
ACCAACCACGCGGGCGGCCTCGAGGGCGGGATGACCAACGGGCTGCCGCTCCCGGTGCGGGCGGCGATCAAGCCGATCTCGACCCTGACCAAACCGCTGCGCTCGGTCGACACCGAGACCAAGCAGCCGGCGCAGGCGCTGCGCGAGCGCACCGACTCCACCGTCGTCCCCGCCGCCGCGGTCGTCGCCGAGGCGATGGTCGCGCTGACCCTCGCCCGCGCCTACCGCGAGAAGTTCGGCGGCGACCACATCGACGACGTGCTCGCGGCGATCGACGCCTACAAGCGGCGCATCGACTTCCGGGGCTGAGCCCGATGGCGAAGCCGGCGATCGTCTTCATCGGCTTCATGGGGGCGGGCAAGAGCACCGCGCTCACCGCCGCCCGCGAAGCGGGCCTGGAGACGACCGAGATCGACGAGCTGATGGAACAGGAGCTCGGCAAGCCGATCCGCCAGGCGTTCGAAGAGGACGGGGAGGAGGCGTTCCGGGCGCGCGAGGCCGAGGTGGTCGGCTTGTTGCTCGAGCGGGCCGACGGCGGCGCGATCGCCCTCGGCGGCGGCAGCATCCTCTCCGAGCGGATCCGCGCCGCCCTCGACCGCCACACCGTCGTCTGGCTGGAGATCGCGGCGGGAGAGGCGTGGCGGCGGATCTCCGGCACCGACCGGCCGCTGGCGACGAGCCTCGCCGACGTCGAGCGCCTGCTGGCCGAGCGGCTGCCGCTCTACGAAGAGCTCGCCGACGCGGTCCTGCCGGCGCGCAGCCGCGACGTCGTCCGCCGGGCGCTGCCGGCGATCCAGGCGCTGGCGGAGATGCCGAAGGGGATGAAGCTGCTCTGGGCGGCGAGCGCCTCGGGCGACTATCCGATCATGGTCGGCGCCAACCTGCTCGCGACCCGCTGGTGGCCGCTCGAGAGCCGCCGCTTCCTCGTCACCGACCGCGCCGTGGCGCCGCTTTTCGCCTCGCGCCTGGAGCCGCTCGCCGCGAGCGTCGAAGTCGAGCCGGGCGAGGAGGCGAAGACGATGGCCTGGGCCGAGCATGTCCTCCGCGAGCTGGCCCAGGACGAAATGACCCGGGGCGACCATGTCGTCGCCCTCGGCGGCGGCGTCGTCGGCGACCTCGCCGGGTTCTGCGCTCACGTCTACCAGCGCGGGGTGCCGGTGGTCCACGTGCCGACGACGCTGGTGGCGCAGGTTGACTCGGCCTACGGCGGCAAGACCGGCGTCGACCTCCCCGAGGGCAAGAACTACGCGGGCGCCTACCACCTGCCGGCGGCCGTCCTCGCCGACACCGCGACGCTGGAGACGCTGCCGCGGGAGGAGCTGGCGGCGGGGTTCGTCGAGGCGCTGAAGACGGGGCTGCTGGCGGGCGGGCCGCTCTGGGAGCGGGTGCGCTCGATCGAGGAGCTCGACCCCGGCGAGCTCGACGACGTCGTCTTCGCCTGCGCCCGCTACAAGTGCGCGATCGTCGCCGCCGACGAGCGCGACAGCGGGCTGCGCAACGTCCTCAACCTCGGCCACACCGTCGGCCACGCGATCGAGGCGGCCACCAACTACACCCGCTACCGCCACGGCGAGGCGATCTCGATCGGCCTCCTGGCGGCGCTGCGCCTCTCCGACGCGCCGGAGCTGCGCGACGAGTGCGAGGAGATCCTCGGCCGCCACGGCCTGCCGGTCCGGCTCGATCCGGAGATCGGGATCGAGGACGTGCTCGACGCGCTGCAGCGCGACAAGAAGCGCACCGCCGCCGGCGTCGGCTTCGTCCTCCTCTCCGAACCGGGCCGGCCCCGCACCGGGCAGATGCTCAAGGAAGCTAAGGTCAGGGCAGCCGTGGAGGAGCTCTACTGATGCCGACCTTTCGCAATCGCGTCGCCGTTCTGCACGGCGTCAACTTCGACGTGCTCGACCGCCGCGATCCCGACGTCTACGGCGGCCTTTCGCTGAGCGAACTCGAGCACAAGATCTCCGACTGGGCGCGTGAGATGGGCCTGGAACCGATCTTCTTCCAGACCAACGCCGAGGGCGAGTTCTGCGAGTACCTGCACCGGTCGATCGACCTCGCCGACTCGATCATCGTCAACGCCGGTGCCTGGACCCACTACAGCCGCGCGATCGCCGACGCCCTGGAGCTGACGAAACTGCCGGCGGTCGAGGTCCACCTCTCCGACGTCGAGTCCCGCGACGAGTGGCGCAAGGTCTCGGTCTTCGACGGCCTCGTCGTCGCGAAGATCTTCGGCCGGGGACCCGACGGCTACCGCGAGGCGCTGGAACTCCTCGCGACCAAGCTGGAAGTCACCCCCTGATGCGCGGGCGCGGCGACCGGCTTGAGCGGCAGCTGGCCGAGCGCGAGCTCGACCGGATGCTGGTCACTGACCTCACCAACGTCCGCTACCTGACCGGCTTCACCGGCACCAACGGCGCCTGCGTCTGCGGCCCCGGCGTCCGCCTCTTCCTCACCGACTTCCGCTACACCGAGCGTGCCGCCGCCGAGGTCGAGGGCTGGGAGACGCTGACGATCACCGCCGACTGGCTGGGCGGGATCGCCGAGCGCCTCGAGGGCCGGGTTGGTTTCGAGGACGACCAGATGTCCGTGCGGCTGCTGGAGAAACTGAAGGAGAAACTCGCCGACGGGGTCGAGATGGTGGCGGCGGGCGGCGTGGTGGAGAAGCTGCGCCGAGTCAAGGACGAGGGGGAGCTGGCGGCGATCCACGAGGCTTCGAAGCTCGCCGACGAGGTCTGGGGCTGGAGCCTCGAACGCGGCTTGGCCGGGCGCACCGAGCGCGACGTCGCCCGCGCCGCCGAAGCGCGGATCCGCGAGCACGGCGGCAACCCCTCGTTCCCGGCGATCGTCGCCGCCGGTCCCAACGGGGCGCTGCCGCACGCCGAGCCGAGCGAGCGCGAGATCGGCCGCGGCGAGCTGGTCGTCTTCGACATGGGGGCGAAGCTCGACGGCTACTGCTCCGACGGCACCCGCACCTTCGCCACCGGCGAGATCGGCGAGGAGGACCGGGCCGTCTACGAGGCGGTCCTGCAGGCGCAGTTGGCGGCGCTGGAGGCGATCAGGGCAGGGGTCAAGGGCGAAGACGTCGACGGCGTCGCCCGCAAGGTGATCGACGACGCCGGCCACGGCGACCACTTCGGCCACGGCCTCGGCCACGGGGTCGGCCTCGAGGTGCACGAGGGGCCGCGCCTCTCGCTGCGCTCCGACGACGTCCTCGCCCCCGGCGAAGTCGTCACCGTCGAGCCCGGCATCTACCTGCCGGGCCGGGTGGGGGTGCGGATCGAGGATCTGGTGGTGGTGACGGAGGAGGGGCTGCGCAACCTCAGCTCGCTTCCGAAGGCTTTAGAGGTGGGCTCGTACTCACCGGAGTATTGATTCGTACCATTCAAATTCAAGTCGGGTTCGTCTAGCGTCGATGCGCCCCGCATGGGAAAGAACGAATCCCTCGTCTCGATCCATGAGGAAGCCCGCCGCGAACGCCTCCTCGACATGGAGGAGCGGGTGCAGCGCTACCGCCTCGCCTGCTTCGGAATCCTCGCCCTGGCGCTGGCCGTGGGCGGCGGCTCGGAGGGCTACTGGTGGATCCCGCTGCTGCTCACCGGGCTCGCCGGCTTCTGGGTCGCCGACCGGGTCATGCGCAGCAGCGCCCACCCGACGGCCTGGGTCGCGGGCGCCTGGGCGGCGCTGCCGGTCCTGCTCGCCGGCGCGGTCCTGGTAACGGGCGGAGTCACCAGCCCGGTTCTGGTCTGGTTCGGGCTGCCGGCGGTAACCCTCGGCTTCCGCTTCGAGCAGCGGGGGATGGTGATCGGCACCGTCTTCCTGGTGGCGATGTTCGTCGCCGCCGCGATCGTCCCCGATCCGCAGGCGGCGTGGGAGCAGCGCCAGCAGCTGATCGCGATCGCCGCCCTGATCATCAGCACCGTGATCCTCTCCGGCGCCCTGGTCGAGTCCGACCGCGTCCACCGCCGTCGCTCGACGCTCGACCCGCTGACCGGCCTCTTCAACCGCAACGCGCTCGAGCAGCGGCTGAACGAGCTCGACGGTCAGCCCTGCGACCCCGAGGCCGGCCTCTCGCACGCCTTCCTCCTCTGCGATCTCGACCACTTCAAGAAAGTCAACGACCACTACGGCCACGCCGCCGGCGACGCGGTCCTCCAGGACGTCGCCTACACGATGCGGGCGACCCTGCGCGCCGGCGACTCGATCTACCGCGTCGGCGGCGAGGAGATCCTCGTGATCCTGCCCGGGGCGGGCTACGACGACGCGATGGAAATAGCCGAGCGCGTCCGCGTCGAGGTCCGCAACCGCCGCCCGGTCGGCGTCCCGGTCTCGCTCAGCATCGGCGTCGCCGTTGCCGAGCCGGGCGTGGTCGACACCGACGAGATGCTGTCCCGCGCCGACGCCGCGCTCTACGCGGCTAAGGCCGGCGGCCGCGACCTGGTCTACGCCGACAACTGAGCCGCTAGCTGTACTACCCACGGACGTTGTGAACACGGCTGATCGGCGGCCGGTCTCCCAATGAGCTGTGGCGGCGACGCCGGTTGTAGTAGCGAAGGAAGGATGGCAGGGCCCTGGTGCGCTTGGTCGAAGTGGGCCAGGAGTGGGCATAGGCCCACTCCCTCTTGAGGGTCTGGATGAAGCGCTCGACCTTCCCGTTCCAACGGGGCGTGTAGGGCGGGGTGAGGATGTGGCGGGCCCGGTAGCGCTCGAGGAGCGCCCGGAAGGCGGTGGAGCGGCGGTAGGCGAAGGCGTTGTCGCTCATCACCGCCTCCGGCGGCTTCATGCCCAGGGAGGCGAAGTGCCCGATCGCCCGCTCCAGCACCGCCGCGGCCGTTGCGCCGCCCTGGTCGGGGTGCTGCTCGACGTAGGCGTAGCGGGAGTGGTCGTCGACCACGCAGTGCAGGTAGACGTAGCCCCACTTCGCCCGCTTCTCGGCGCCGGTCGTGGCGCGATCGCCGGTGACGGCGTGGCCGGGGCGCTCGAAGCGCGCCAGGCGGGCGACGTCGACGTGCAGCAGGGCTCCCGGGCGCGACCACTCGTAGCGGCGGTAGCTCTCGCGGCCCCGCCGGCGAGGTTGCGAGAGCCCGTGGCGGCGCAGGACCTTCCAGAC
>JALZHV010000393.1 GCA_030860625.1 Actinomycetota bacterium | reverse complement strand
CCCAGAGGCTCCTGAGACCACAATCCGCGCCCAGCAGCACGATCAGCTGCGCAACGGTCTCTGGGAGAGGGGCACATGGCCCCCTCCCACTAGCGATGCTTCAGCCGCGGGCGCCGGCGATGGCGTTGATGAGGACCGCGCGAGGCGGGATCTCGGCGCCGGGGAGGGCGATGACGCCGTGGAGGCGGGCGCCGTCGCCGACGCGGACGCCTTCGCTGATGACCGAGGGGCCGTCGATGCGGACGTCGTCGCCGATCTCGCAGCCGGGGCCAAGCAGGACGGGGCCGACGAGGTCGGGCTCGAGCTCCATCCGCTCGCCGCTGCGGAACCCCTCGACCAGCTCGCCTTCGCGGTCGACCGAGACGGCGCCGGTGAGGGCGTCGAGGTTGCCCTCGCGCAGCTCCTGGAGGTTGCCGATGTCGTTCCAGTAGGCGTCGATCTCGTGCGAGTAGAAGGGGACGTCGCTCTCCAGCAGGCGCGGGAAGACGTCCATCGCCCAGTCGGCGAAGCCCTCGGGGTCGCCGGGGCCGGCGGCCTTGCTGGTGCCGGGCGGCGGGAAGAAGTCGAAGATCTCGGAGCGGAACATGTAGATGCCGCAGTTGGCGAGGTCGGACAGCGCTTCGGCGGGCTGAGGCTTCTCCTGGAAGCCCTGGATCCGCCCGTCGGAGCCGACGATCGCAACCCCGAACTGGCTCGTGTCCTCGACCCGCTTCATCGCCAGCGTCGCGATCCCGTCGTGGGACTCGTGGAACTCGCGCATCGCCCGCAGGTCGATGTCGGTGAGCGCGTCGCCGGAGATGACGAGGAAGGAGTCGCCGAGGAACCCGGCGGCGTTGCGGACCCCGCCGGAGGTCCCCAGCAGCTGCTCCTCATGGCTGTAGGTGAGGGAGACCCCCTGCCCCGAGCCGTCGCCGAAGTAGCCCTCGATCAGGTCCGGGAACCAGTGCAGGTTGGCGATCGTCTCGGTGAACCCGTTGCGGGCGAGCAGGCGGAGGATGTGCTCCATCACCGGCTTGTTCAGCACCGGCACCATCGGCTTCGGCATCTCGTAGGTGATCGGCCGCAGCCTCGTCCCCAGCCCCGCCGCCAAGACCATCGCCCTCATCCAGCCATTCCCTCCTTCAGGTTGTCGATCGCTTCGATGCCTTCCGGGTCGACCCCGCGCCGGCTCGCCAGCCCGAGCGAGACCAGGTCGCCGAGCAGCGTCGCCCAGAGCAGGCGCTCGACCCGGTTCTCCCCGACCGTCTCCAGCCGCACCGCGGCGCTCGCGACCTCCCCCGCCGCCGCGGCGGTGAGCTCGAAGCGACGGCGCACGCGCGGGTGCTGGTCCGTGTCCTCGAGGAAGACGGCGGCCATCCGCTCGGCGCCGGAGTCCGGCGACCAGCCGCAGATCTCGTTGTGGTCGGCCTCGGGAAGCTCGGAGCAGAAGGCGGGCAGCTTCGCGTTCTCGTTGATCTGGGTCTTCCAGCGGCGCGCCGCCGAGGCGGTCAGGTCGCTGCCGTAGACGACCGTCGGCGCCCCGTCCAGCCGGGCCGCCACCTCGGTCGCCCGCGCGCGCAGATCGTCCAACTGCGCCGCGAGGAACTCGCCGGCGGCGTCGATTTCGCCGCGGATGCGGGGCGCGACGCCAGCCAGCGCCGCCACCTCGGCGGCAGCGACGAGCATGTAGGCGACGGCGACCCGCGGCTGGAAGATGCCGGGCAGCCCAACCACCGGAACCCCCGCCTCGCGCGCCCGGTCGACCAGGGCGCCGCCGGTGCTGACGACCACCCGCCGCGTCCCCAGCGCCTCGGCGGCATCGAAGCAGGCGAGCGTCTCCTCGGTGTTGCCTGAGTAGCTGGAGCAGAGCACGGTCCACTCCGGCGTCGCCCAGCTCGGCAGCTCGTAGCCGCGGATCGTGATCAGCGGCTTGGTCAGGCGCTCACCGAGGGCGCCGGCGGCGAGGTCGCCGCCGATCGCCGAGCCGCCCATGCCGCAGACCATCAGCCCGGCCGAGTCCCAGCCCTCCAGGCGCGCCGTTTCGATCCGCCACAGCGCGTCCCGCAGCTGGTCGGGCATGCCGAGGGTGTCGTCGAGGATCGGGCTCATTCAGGCGGGGACTCTTTCATTTCGCCCGACGACGGCGTTGAGGAGTTGGGCATGGGGCGCAACCTCTACCCCCGGGGCGAGGATCGAACCCCGCACCCGCGCGCCCTCGCCCACGCGGCAGCCCTCCAG
>JALZHV010000095.1 GCA_030860625.1 Actinomycetota bacterium | reverse complement strand
CGGTCGAAATCACCGTCTACGAGGATCGCTCCTTCACCTTCGTCACCAAGACCCCGCCCGCCGCGGTCCTGATCAAGGAAGCGATCAAAATCCCGAAGGGCTCGGGCGAGCCGCACGTCAACAAAGTCGGGACGATCTCGCAGGACCAGATCCGCGAAATCGCCGAACGGAAGATGCCCGACCTCAACGCCAACGACATCGACGCCGCCTCGAAGATCATCGCCGGCACCGCCCGCTCGATGGGCGTCGACGTCAAGTAGGAGATTTCCAATGGCCCACGGCAAGCGATACCGCCAGCAGTACGACAAAGTCGACCGTGACCGCGCCTACGCGCCGGCGGAGGCGATCGCCCTGATCAAGGAGACCGCGAGCGCCAAATTCGACGAGACCGTCGAGCTGCACGTCCTGCTCGGCGTCAACGTCCGCCACGCCGACGAGCAGCTGCGCGGCACCCTGGCGCTCCCGCACGGCCTCGGCAAGGACGTCACCGTCGCCGTCTTCGCCCAGGGCCAGCAGGCCCGCGACGCCGAGTCCGCGGGCGCCGACTTCGTCGGCGGCCAGGACCTGGTCGAGAAAGTCCAGGAGGGCTGGACCGGCTTCGACGTCGCCATCTCCACCCCGGAGATGATGAAAGCCGTCGGCCAGCTCGGTCGCGTGCTCGGCCCGCAGGGCAAGATGCCGAACCCCAAGGTCGGCACCGTCACCGACGACGTCGAGAAAGCGGTCGGCGAGTCGAAGTCCGGCAAAGTCGAATACCGCACCGACCGCCAGGCGATCGTCCACATGGCGATCGGCAAGGCCAGCTTCGACGAGGAGAAACTGCTCGACAACTACCGGGCGGTGATGGAGGAGATCAACCGCGCCAAGCCTTCCGCCGCCAAGGGCAAATACGTCGTCTCCGCCACCCTGGCGACGACGATGGGACCCGGCGTCCGCGTCGACTCCACCAAATCCGCCGACCGCGACGCAGCGGCCGCCGGAGCGGGGGAGACCGCAGAGGAACTGGCGACCGCCTAAACTGCGTCGCCGCTAACCGCAGACCACCGGCAGGGCAGCAGCCCGGAAGCCCGGTGCAGGTGAGACGATGAACCGCGAAGAAAAGTCAGCAGCCATAAAAGAGATCGCCGCCGAGATCGAGGCGGCCGAAGCGATCTTCGCTGTCGACTACCGCGGCATCAGCGTCCCCCAGGCAGCTGAGCTGCGCTCGAAACTGCGCGAAGCCGACGCCAGCTTCCGGATCGTCAAGAACCGGCTGACGAAAATCGCCGCCGACCAGGTCGGCGAGGAGCGTCTGCCGGAGTTGCTGCAGGGCCCGACCGCGCTCGCCTTCGTCCGCGGCGACACCGCCCAGGCCGCGAAAGCGATCACGACCTTCAACAAAGAGCACGAAGTCCTCACCTTCAAGGGCGGTTTCATGGAGGGGACTTCGCTCGACGAAGCCGCCTTCAAATCGATCGCCAAACTGCCCGGCCGCGAAGTGCTCAACGGCCAGCTCGCCGGCGTCGTCGCCAGCCCGCTCACCGGCCTGGTGCGCGGCCTCGGCTCGATGATCCAGGGCCTGGCCCTCCAGCTCGGTCAGATCGCCGAGAAAGGGCTTGTGAGCGGCGAGGCTCCGGCTGCCGAGGAGGCTCCCGCCGAGGAGCCGAAAGCCGATGCCGAGGAGGCTCCCGCCGAGGAGAGCGCCCCGGAGGAAAAGAAAGCTGACGAGGCCGAGGTCGAGGACGCGCCGACCGAGGCTTCGAGTGGGAACGAGCCGCCGGCCGACCAGGCCGAGGCTCCCGATGTAGAGACTTCGAATGAAGATTCAACCGAGGAAGAGGGGTAGCGAACGATGGCAACCAAAACTTCAACCGAGGAGTGGATCGAGGAGCTGAAAAGCATCTCGGTGCTCGAGCTCTCCGAGCGGATCAAAGCGCTCGAGGAGGAGTTCGGCGTCTCCGCGACGGCCGTTGCGGCCGCGGCCCCGGCTGCTGCCGGCGGCGGTGGTGGCGACGAAGGCGGCGGCGGCGAAGAGTCGTCGACCGTAGACGTCGTCCTCAAAGAGGTCGGGGGCCAGAAAGTCCCCGTCATCAAGGTGGTCCGCTCCGCGACCGGCCTCGGCCTCAAAGAGGCAAAGGCGCTCGTCGACGAGGCTCCGAAAGCCATCAAAGAGGGCGTCGAACGCGACGAGGCCGACAAACTCAAAGCTGAACTCGAGGAGGCGGGCGCCACGGTCGAACTCGCCTAGAGTTCGATCCGCGCCTGCGGATCCCGCTCGGGGAGCCAAACTTGAAGGTGCCGGCGGCGGTGTGTTATTTTCCGCCGTCGCGCGCCATTTGAGTGCCCCTGCCCATATTTGCGCTGTATTCACGTCCCTCTGACCGCCCGAGGAGTCGCCGACTTTGGCACGTTCCAACGCTGCCCCCGTAACCCGTAGGAGCTTTTCCCGTCTCGAGAACCCGCTCGAGGTTCCACATCTCATCGACATCCAGCGCCGTTCCTTTGAGGAACTGACGGATCCGAAAGAAGGTGGCCTGAGAGAGACGATCAACGACATCTCCCCGATCGAGGACTACACGGGGAACCTCCAGATCGTCTTTGGGGATTTCAAATTCGAGGATCCGCCGCACTCGATCGAGGAGTGCCGCGAGAAGGACATGACCTACTCGCGGCCGCTGACCGCGACCGTCGCCTTCCAGAACAAGGAGACCGGCGAGATCCGCGAGCAGGCCGTCTTCATGGGCGACTTCCCGTGGATGACCGAGCGCGGGACCTTCATCATCAACGGCACCGAGCGCGTCGTCGTCACCCAGCTCGTCCGCTCGCCGGGCGCCTACGTGATGGCGCCGAAGGACCCGGAAAAGCAGGTCTTCATCGCCAACCTGATGCCGGCCCGCGGTTCCTGGCTCGAGCTCGAAGTCGACAAAAAAGGCAAAGTCTTCGTCCGCATCGACCGTAAGCGGAAACTCCCGGTCACGGTCCTGCTGCGCGCGATGGGCTACGTCGAGGACCAGAAACTCCTCGACATGTTCGACAACTCGCTCTACATCCGCCACACGATCGAGGCGGACACCGAGGCGACCCGGACCGAAGAGGGCGCCCTGATCGAGCTGTTCAAAAAGCAGCGGCCGGGCGAGCCGCCGTCGGTGGACGCCGCGCGGGCCCTGCTCGACCAGCTCTTCTTCGACCCCAAGCGCTACGACCTCACCCGGGTCGGCCGCTACAAGCTCAACGCCCGTCTCGACCTCGACATCGACCTCGAGACGCGGGTGCTCACCCACGACGACATCATCGCCCTCGTCAAGGAGCTCACCTCCCTGCCGAAACTGCTCGGGATCCCCGAGGAGGTCGACGAGGAGAACCCGATCAAAGACTACGCCGCCGAGGCGATCACCTACCCGCGCGAGGCGGTCTACGAGCACCTCGACGAGTACGAGCACTTCGGCAACCGTCGCCTGCGCACGGTCGGCGAGCTGATCCAGGAGGCCTTCCGGATCGGCCTCTACCGGATGGAGCGCGTGGTCCGCGAGCGCCTCACCACCGAGGACTCCGACGCGATCACCCCGCAGACGATCATCAACATCCGCCCGGTCGTGGCGGCGATGAAGGAGTTCTTCGGCTCCTCGCAGCTCTCGCAGTTCATGGACCAGACCAACAGCCTCTCCGGCCTCACCCACAGGCGGCGGCTCTCGGCGCTCGGCGCCGGCGGCCTGACCCGTGAGCGGGCGCCGATCGAGGTCCGCGACGTGCACCCGACCCACTACGGCCGGATGTGCCCGATCGAGACCCCTGAGGGCCCGAACATCGGCCTGATCGGATCGCTCTCGTCCTACGCCCAGATCTCCGAGCACGGCTTCGTCACCACCCCCTACCGGGTGGTCAAAGACGGCGCGATCACGGACGAAATCGTCCACTACGACGCGACCCAGGACGAAGACAAGGTGATCGCCCAGGCGAACGCCGAGATCGACCCGAAGACCGGGAAACTGAAGGGCCCGCTGGTGCTGGTCCGCGCCGGCGAGCAGGAGTACGCGACCGCGGCTCCCAAAGAAGTCGACCTGATGGACGTCTCGCCGTCCCAGATCTGGTCGGTGGGCACCTCGCTGATCCCGTTCCTCGAGCATGACGACGCCAACCGGGCGCTGATGGGCTCCAACATGCAGCGCCAGGCGGTGCCGCTGCTGAAACCCGACCCGCCGCTGATCGGAACCGGCATGGAGCGCCGTGCCGCGATCGACACCGGGGACGTCGTCCTCGCCAGGAACGCGGGCGAAGTCACCTTCGTCGACGCCGAGAAGATCGTCGTCACCAGCGGCTCGAAGAAAGACGAGTACCCGCTGCACAAGTTCATGCGCTCGAACCAGGGCACGATCATCCACCAGCGGCCGATCGTCAACACCGGCCAGCAGGTGCAGGAGGGCGACGTGCTCGCCGATGGCTCCTCCACCGGCGGCGGTGAGATCGCGCTCGGCAAGAACTGCCTGGTCGCCTTCATGTCCTGGGAGGGCTACAACTTCGAGGACGCGATCATCCTCTCCGAGCGCCTGGTCAAGGACGACGAACTCACCTCGATCCACATCGAGGAGTACGAGATCGACGCCCGCACGACCAAGCTCGGCGACGAGGAGATCACCCGCGACATCCCGAACCGCTCCGAGGAGAGCCTGCGCAACCTCGACGAGCGCGGCATCGTCCGCGTCGGCGCTGAGGTCGTCTCCGGCGACCTCCTCGTCGGCAAGGTCACGCCGAAGGGCGAGACCGAGCTGACCGCCGAGGAGAAGCTGATCCGCGCGATCTTCAAGGAGAAGGCGCGCGAGGTCCGCGACACCTCGCTGAAAGTGCCGCACGGCGAGGGCGGGGTCGTGATCGACGTCCTCACCTTCAGCCGCGACGACGGCGACGACCTGCCGCCCGGCGTCAACGACCTGGTCCGCGTCTACGTCGCGACCAAGCGCAAGATCGCCGAGGGCGACAAGCTCGCGGGCCGCCACGGGAACAAGGGTGTGATCTCGAAGATCGTGCCCGAGGAGGACATGCCTCACCTGGCCGACGGCACCCCCGTCGACGTCATCCTCAACCCGCTCGGCGTGCCGAGCCGGATGAACATCGGCCAGATCCTGGAGACCCACCTCGGGTGGGTCGCCGGACAGGGCTGGTACGACGACGGATCCGAGGCCTACAAACAGGCTCACTCCGACCAGGGGAACGGCCGCGTCTACGTCGCCACCCCGGTCTTCGACGGGGCGACCGTCGAGGACGTCGACAACGCGCTCGTCTCCTGGCAGGAGGAGAACGCGGAGCGAGGCATCGACCTCGGGATCGACAAGAGCGAGCGTCCCGGCGCCCGTGCCTCGGGCACGGCCCAGCTCTACAACGGCCGCACCGGCGAGCCGTACGAGGGCAAGGTGACGGTCGGCTACATGTACATCCTGAAGCTGCTGCATCTGGTCGACGACAAGATCCACGCCCGCTCGACCGGCCCGTACTCGCTGGTCACCCAGCAGCCGCTGGGCGGCAAGGCGCAGTTCGGCGGCCAGCGCTTCGGCGAGATGGAGGTCTGGGCGCTGGAGGCGTACGGCGCCGCCTACACCCTGCAGGAGATGCTCACGGTCAAGTCCGACGACACGGTCGGGCGCGTCAAGGCCTACGAGGCGATCGTCAAGGGCGAGAACATCCCCGAGCCCTCGATCCCGGAGTCCTTCAAAGTCCTTTTGAAGGAGATCCAGAGCCTCTCGCTCGACGCCAACGTGGTCTCCGAAGGCTCCGACGTCGAAATCTCCGACGAGGAAGACGACCTGCTGAAAGCAGCCGAGGAGCTGGGCATGGACCTCACCGGCGTCCGTGCCGACTCCTCGAACGGAGCGGCCGACGAGCAGGAGGAGCAAGTGGTCTCCGAGGGCGAGGCAGGAACTGATGGTGATGGTGCCGGCAAAACCGAAGAGGCCGCGCCGGCCGAGGTGGAGGACTGATGATCGACATCAATAATTTCGACGCGATCGAGATCGGGCTCGCGTCTTCGAAGAAGATCCGCTCCTGGAGTTGGGGCGAGGTCACGAAGCCCGAGACGATCAACTACCGGACGCTGAAGCCCGAGAAAGACGGGCTCTTCTGCGAGCGCATCTTCGGTCCGACCAA
>JALZHV010000392.1 GCA_030860625.1 Actinomycetota bacterium | reverse complement strand
ATCCACCCGTGCCGGTCCTCTTCGTCGACGTTCATTGCGCCGCCGAGGACGAAGACCGCGTCGTAGCCGAGCGGGTCGGCCGGCGGCCGCGGCCGCTCCGCCAGCGTCCACTCGTCGAGCTGCCCGCCGGCCTCGCGGATCGCCTCGGCGAAGACGCCCGGCCCGGCGTCGCGCTGGTGGACGATCGCGAGGACTCTCACCGGCTCAGTCTCCCACTCCCCGGATGAGGAACTGGAATGTCAGGCGCAACTCGAACGGCCGAGATAGGTTCTTCTACCCAGAGGCATCAAACGCGGAGCGGGGAGGCAGAGATGAAGGGTCTGGGGAAGTACAGAGGATTGGTCGCAGCGCTTGCCGTCGTCACGGCGCTGGCGGTGAGCGGAGTCGCCACCGCCGAGAAACCTGTGAGGAGCGTCAACGGCAACATCGAAACGATCTTCAACGGCGGCTTCTCGCCGAAGACGCTGTCGAAGAAGAAGCTGACCCCGATCTCGTTCTGGATCTCGGGGCAGCTGAAGACCCTGGACGGGGAACACATCCCGCCGCTGAAGCAATTCCTGCTCGAAGGCGACAAGAACGCGAGCATCAGCGTCAAGGGCATTCCGCTCTGCCGATCGGGACGCCTGCAGTCGAGGTCCAGCGACAGCGTGCGCAAGGTGTGCAAGTCCTCGTTGATCGGCACGGGCACGGCCAAAGCCGTGATCAAGTTCGATGAACAGCCGCCGATCCCGGTGACCAGCGACCTGCTCGCCTTCAGCGGCGGAGTCAGCGGCGGGGTGACGACCATCTACCTGCACGCCTACCTCACCGTGCCGACCCCGGCCGCGGTCATCACCGTGGTCAAAGTCAAGCGGATCAAGAAGGGCCGCTACGGCCTGCAGTCGATCGCGACGATCCCGAAAATCGCCGGCGGCAGCGGCTCGCTCACCTTCTTCAAACTGAACTTGAAGAAGGGGATCCTCTCGGCCAAATGCCCCGACGGCCACCTGAACGCAAGGGGCACCGCCACCTTCGGCGACGGCACCCGCCTCTCGGGCGCGGTCGTCAGGCCCTGCACCGGTAAGGGTTGATCTTGTCCCGCCGGCTGGAGAAGTTCTTAGGGCTCGCCGCGGTGGTCGCGATCGCCGCGGCGTCGGCCCTTGCCGGCTTGGCGGCCGCCGAGACGCCGGTGAAGATCGGCAGCGACGGCATCGAAGCCGAATTCGAAGCGGGCTTCTCGCCGAAGTCGCTCTCGAAGGCGGAGCCGACTCCGATCAGCCTCAGCCTCTCGGGCCGGGTCTGGGCGGAAGGATTGGAGTGGGTGCCGCCTCTGAAGGAATTACTGCTCGAAGGCGATAAGCATGTCGATATCAGCGTCGAAGGCATTCCCGCCTGCAGGTGGAGGCAGCTACAGGCGGACACTGCTGGCGTTAGGGCAGCCTGCCGCAAATCACTGATCGGGAGCGGCGAGACCCAAATCGACATCGTCTTCCCCTCGGGGCCGATCCCGGTGAAGAGCGAACTGCTCGCCTTCAACGGCGGGCGCAGGGGTGGAGTGACGACCCTCTACCTCCACGCTTACATCACGGTGCCGGAGCCGACCGTGATCGTCACCAAGGTGAAGATCAAGAAAGTCGACGAAGGGCGCTATGGCCTGCGGGCGCGCGCCATGATCCCGGAGATCGTCGGCGGTTCTGGTTCGATCACCAGCCTCGACCTCAGACTCCGCAAGAGAATCCTCTCCGCGATCTGCCCCCGAGACCGGCGGCTGCGGTTCAAACTCGAACCCCGCTTCGACAACGGCACCCGGCTCGACTGGACGTTCGTGAATTTCTGCAAGCGCCGCGCCTAAGCGGGACGGGCCAGCTCTGCCGCCGCCCGGCGGATCTCCTCGAGGCTGCTCGCCTCGGCTACGGAGGAGACCGCGGCGGGAGGGTCGGCGAGCGCGTTCTCGCCGGCGATCAGGTGCAGGGGCTTGCCGGCGGCGGCGCAGCGGGAGGCGATGGCGCCGACGATCTTGCCTTCGAGGCTCTGGGGGTCGAGGCGACCCTCGCCGCTGACGACGGCGTTGGCGCGGGCGAGGCGGGCGTCGAAGCCGAGGGTGTCGAGGACGAAGTTGGCGCCGGGGCGGAGGCGGGCGCCCTGGGCCCAGAGGCCGCCGGAGAGGCCGCCGGCGCAGCCGGTCATCGGGACGCCACACGGGTCGCGGGGGAGCTCGGCGGCAAGGGCGTGCAAGCGC
>JALZHV010000391.1 GCA_030860625.1 Actinomycetota bacterium | reverse complement strand
TTTTTCGGCGATCGGTGCAGGCGGATCGCGCCCGGCGTCACCAGCGTCCGCTCCGACCCCAGTGTGACCCGCAGCTTGTAGCGGCCGGGCCGCGCGGTGCCGCCGCCGCGCTGGCGGCCGTCCCAGTAGTAGGTGTGGAACTTGTAGCGCTTGAGGAAGGTGTCGCGGTCGAGCGTGACGACCACGCGGCCGCCGGGCTTGATCACCTGCACGGTGCCGCGGTCGGAGACCGTGGTGCGGAAGCGGATCCGCATCAGGTCATGCCGGCAGTCGCCGTTCGGGGTGAAGCTGTGGACGACCTCGGTGCCCTTGCCGTGCGGGGCGCCGACGAAGCTGACCCGGTCGAGGACGAGCGGGTCGCGCTTGACCCGTTGGGCGTAGGCGAAGGCGGCTACCGTGGCGAGGACGAGGAGCGCGAAGACGATCGCAGCCGCGCGCGACTCATTCCGCCGCTTCGGCATCGTCCTCGCCGACGATCACGGCGACGTCGGCCCCGGCCGAAACGGCTTCGATTTCCCCGTTCATCACCTGCATCTTGGGGATGCCCATCTGTTTGCCGACCGTGCGCGCCTCCGGTTTGTGGCCGGGCCGGAACATCACCACGCTTTCGGCGAAGCTGGAGCTGCTGTTGGTGACGGCGCCGAGCTGGAAGCCCTTGCCCTCGACTTTGTCGCCGAAGCTCGCCGCCAGGCCGGGGACGGCGGTGCCGTTGAGGACGGTCACTTCGATTTCGGCCGGCTTCAGCTTCACCGCCGCCTGTTTGGCGTCGCGGCCTTTGGCGCCGTCGTCGGAGGAGCCGAGCAAGAGGTAGGCGCCGCCGCCGATCAGCGCCAGGACGACGACGAAGAGCGCGATCAGCGTGCTTGGTCGCGAGGCGGTCTCGCCCAGCCCGGAGAAGCGCCCGCGCAGCCGCTCGCCGCGGCTCTGTTCGGGCAGGCCCTCCTCGCGCCGCCGCCGCCGCTCCTCGCGGCTCGAGAGCGCTTTGTGCTCGGCGGTGCGCGCCTCCTCCAGCGCCCGCAGCTCTTCGGCCCGCTGGGCGGCGATCGTCGAGGTCTGCTCCTTGCGCTCGGCGTCGCGCTCAGGGGCCGACCCCGCCCACTCGCGCAGGCGGCGGATGTCCCGCCCGTGCGTGAACGAGAGGAGTGCGAGCACGGCGAGGCCCAAGAAAGCGGCCAGGCCGGCGAAAGCGCCGATTTGTTCGATCACCCGGACCAAAGTGGCTGCGAGAGGTTATTTGTCGGAGCCGACCGCCGCCGCGTCGCCGCCCGGCGTCGCGCTCAGCTCGACTACTCGCTCGGCCAAATTAGCCTCGTCCCCGGCCAGAACCAGGTGTTCCAGCGAGTTCAGGGTCGACTCCACCCACTCCTGGTCGATCGGCTTCCTGCGCACCGCCCGGTTGATCCGCCGCGCCGCCGTCGGCTGCACCTCCTCGGCCTCGCCGAAGAGGACCTCGTGCAGCTTCTCGCCGGGGCGCGGACCGGTGAACTCGATCGCGATGTCGGTTTCCGGCTCGTACCCCGCCAGCCGGATCATGTTGTGGGCGAGGTCGACGATCCTCACCGGCTCGCCCATGTCGAGGACGAAGACCTCGCCTTTGCCGGCGCCGATGTCGCCGGCGCGGATCACCAGCTGCACCGCCTCCGGGATCGTCATGAAGTAGCGGGTCATCTCCGGGTCGGTCACCGTGACCGGGCCGCCCTTGGCGATCTGCCGGCGGAAGATCTGGACGACCGACCCCGACGACCCGAGCACGTTGCCGAACCGCACGGTCGCGAAGCGCGTGCCCGGGTAGCGCTGCGACTCGGCCTCCACCGCGTACTCGGCCAGCGCCTTCGAGGCGCCCATCATCGTCGCCGGCGAGACCGCCTTGTCGGTCGACACCAGCACGAAGACGCGCACCTGCGTGTCGCCCGCGACGCGCGAGAGCACTCGCGTGGCCAGCGCGTTGTTGCGCACGGCCTCGACCGGGTTGCCCTCCATGAGCCCGACGTGCTTGTACGCCGCGGCGTGGAAGACGACGGTCGGGCGGTGCTCGGCGAACACCTCCCGCATCCGCTCCTCCTCGCGGCAGTCGGCCAGCACGGTGACGAGCGTCGCGGGGTGGACGTGCCGGTCGTCCTCGAGCTCGCGCTGGATCCTGAAGAGGTTGTCCTCGGCGTGGTCGACCGCGACCAGCCGGCGCGGGCCGACGCGG
The DNA here is from genome assembly GCA_030860625.1 of Actinomycetota bacterium. GTDB lineage: Bacteria > Actinomycetota > Thermoleophilia > Solirubrobacterales > 70-9 > VAYN01. The sequence continues at coordinate 25 of JALZHV010000391.1, read as the reverse complement.
GAGATCTGGCGGCACAGCTCCGAGC
>JALZHV010000390.1 GCA_030860625.1 Actinomycetota bacterium | reverse complement strand
GCTGGCCCAGCGGGCGGGGCTGGAGGTCGACCAGGGAATCGCCTGCGACTCGAAGCTGCGGACCTCGGTCGAGAGGATCTACGCCGCCGGCGACTGCTGCTCGTACGAGAGCGTCGTCCACGGCCGCCGCGTCCACGTCGAGCACTGGGACGTGGCGATGCAGCAGGGCATCCACGCCGCCGCCAACATGCTCGGCGCCGAGGCCGACTACGAGGTCGTCCCCTATTTCTTCGCCGACCTCGCCGACTGGGCCAGCCTCGAGTACGTCGGGCCGGCCTACGAGTGGGACCGGGAGGTCTGGCGCGGCGACCGCGACGGCGGCGAGTTCTCGGTCTGGTACCTGCGGGGCGACCGCGTCGCCGGCTGCCTCAGCGTCGGCCGCTCCGAAGAACTGGCGGAAGCCCGGCGGATGATCGCCGAGGGCGCTCCCTTCTCCTGAGTCCCTTATTCTGGAGGGGCCTTTGCGGCCTGGTGTAATGGCAGCACGCCTCGCTCTGGACGAGGTAGTCGGGGTTCGAGTCCCTGGGCCGCAGTGAAAGCCGCTCCACCCAATCCCCCTGCAAAGCCGTCGAATCGCTTTGCTAGCGTCGCCCCCGTGAGGATCGCCAGCCACAAGTCCGCCCTCTTTGCGCTTGCCGCCCTGGTCGCGCTCGCGATCGCCGGTTGCGGCGGCGGGGGCGATGAGACGACCGACACGGCCCCGGTCACGACGACCGAAGAGCCGACCGCGCTCAGCAAAGCCGAGCTGATCGAGCAGGGCGACGCGATCTGCGCCGAGACCAACGCCGCCGTCGCCGCGCTCGGCTCCGAAGTCACGGAAGAAGCGGTGCCGGAGACGATCGAAAAAACCGCCAACCTCTACGTCGGCATGGTCGAACGCCTGCAGGAGCTGGGCACGCCCGAGGACGACGACGGCAGCTATCCGAAATTCATGGAAGCGGCGGAAGAGCTGGCCAAGGTCGAGGGCGAAATCAAACTTGCCGCCGAACGCGAAGACACGGTCGCGATCGGCGAAGCAGCCGGCGAAGCCGCGCCGGCGCTCGAAGAATTCGAGGAACAGGCGGCGGTCTACGGCTTCGAGGAGTGCAGCAAAGAACCGACCGCGACCACCGTTCCCGGCGCGGGCGCCGAAACCGAAGGGGAAGTCGGCGGCGAAGAATTCGAAGGCGGCGAAATCGAAGAAGGCGGCGTCGAACCGGAACCGGAATACGTCGAACCGGAATACGAAGAACCGGCCCCTGAAGAAGAAGTGGCTCCTGAAACCGGTGGCGCGGGCGGTGGGGTCGAAGAAGCGCCTGAAGAAGCGCCGGAATCTGGTGGGACCGAATCGGGCGGGGTCGGGCCCGGCTGATCCCGGTGGGAAGGGGGACTGGTACCCCTCTCCCAAAGACCGTTGCGCAGCTGATCGCCTCCTAGGGCGCAACCGTGGTCTCAGGAGCCTTTGGGAGAGGGGTGCCAGTCCCCAACCCCCAGCGCTCGCCCCGCTTCCCCGCCTAGCTGAACCGCGCTGAGTTGTCTCATCTGTCCCAGATCCGCGTGTCGAATAGGGGCCTGATGCCCTTCCACAGAGGCTCCTGAGACCACGTTGGCGCCCAGCAAGGCGTCCCAGCTGCGCAACGGTCTCTGGGGAAGGGCATCAGGTCCCTGCTCCACCCGCCGAAACTCAGGCAGCCGATTCAGCCCAGGCGCCGTAGAGCTTGCTGTAGGGCCCGCCCGCCTCGATCAGCTCGTCGTGCGTCCCCTGCTCGGCGATTTTGCCGTGCTCCAAGACGACTATCTTGCCCGCCCGCCTGATCGTCGAGAGGCGGTGGGCGATGACGATCGCGGTGCGGCCGTGAAGGAGGCGTTCGAGGCCTCGCTCGATCGTTTTCTCGGTTCGCACGTCGACGTTGGAGGTCGCCTCGTCGAGGATGAGGACGCGGGGCTCGGCGAGGAGGGCGCGGGCGAAGGCGACGAGCTGGCGCTGGCCGGCGGAGAGCTGGATACCGCGCTCGCCGATCTGGGTGTCGAGGCCGTCGGGCAGGGCGGCGACGAACTCGGTGGCGCCGACTGCCGCGATCGCCGCCTCGACATCCTCGTCGCTTGCCTCCGGGCGGCCGAAGGCGACGTTCTCGCGCACGGTGCCGGAGAAGAGGAAGCCCTCTTGGGGCACGATCCCGAGCTGGCGGCGCAGCGCCCGCTGCTGGACGCCGCGCAGGTCGTGGCCGTCGACCCGCACC
>JALZHV010000389.1 GCA_030860625.1 Actinomycetota bacterium | reverse complement strand
CGCCGGCGTCGATCGTCGGCGAGCCGGCCAGCTGGTGCACGTCGCCCGCCGCCAGGTTCGCGAAGAGCGGCACCACGGTGTTGCCGTCCTGGAGGTGGGAGCCGGTGATGATGCCGGTCGAGCCGGCCCCGGCCCCGACGATCTTCCCGAACCGGACGTTCGAATAGTCGATGTCCACGTCGATCGACCCGGCGGGCCCGGATTCCGCGTAGACGTCGTTTTCGGCGCCGCGAGCGATCGTGTTGCGGATGTTCACCGTGGCCGGCGTGGCGGTCGTGGTGCGGACGCTGATCCCGCTCGAGTTGGCTCCGGTCGCGATCGCGGTGATGTTGCGGAGGATGCTGTTGCCGGGGCCGTGCAGATAGAGGGGAGCGCCCGACGGGCCGGTCGCGAACAGCGCCGAGTCGCGGATCATCGAGCCATGGGTGCTGACCGCGGAGGTGGCGTTGGAGCGGGCGATGACCCGTTCGACCGCCGAGCCCGGGCCGACGAAGAGCGCGGAGGTCCCGCTGGAGCCGTTGTAGGTGAGGTCGAGGTCGGCGACGAGGCTGCCGTCGCCGAGCGCGAGGGTAGCGTTTGCGCCGGTGGCGACCAGCCGCGGCTTCGAGGCGCGATTTTCGCCGACCACGGTCAGCGCGCCGGGGTTCGAGAGCGGCGTGGCGCTGACGTTGTATTCGCCGGGCGCGACGAAGACTTCGTCGCCGGGTTTTGCTTCGTTGACGGCGTGGTCGATCCGGCAGGGCGCCGACTGCGGGCAGGCGCCCGTCGTCGCCCCGCCCGGCATCGCGAAGCGTTCGGCGGCTGCCGCCGCTGCGGGGAACGCCAGGCAGAGCAGCGCGAGCGCGACGATCAGCGTCGCCGTCGCGCGAGGTATGGGTCGCCCTGCCATCGCCGGGAAGTATCCACGATGGATACGGCGGAAGCCCTCAGAGCTGCGGCAGCTTCTGCTTCAGCTCCAGCACCGGGGCGAAGAGGTCGCCGTGCTCCTCGATCCGCTCGAGCACGTCACTCGCTTCGAAGACGAGGTGGCTGCCGTCGCCCGACTCCGCGGCTTTCTCGACCTCCTCCCAGGTGACGGGGGTGGAACAGGTGGGGCGTTCGCGGGCGCGCAGGGAGTAGACGGCGATCGTCGTTTTGCGTTCGTTGTTCTGGTACCAGTCGATCAGGAGCTTGCCGCTGCGGTCGGTCTTTTTGCCCATTTTCGCCAGCACTGTGTCGGGGGTCTGGTTGGCGACGATCTGGGCGAGCGCCTGGCCGAAGGGGCGCGTCTCCTCGTAGGAGGCTTTGGTGTTGAGCGGCACGTAGAGCTGCATGCCCTTCGAGCCCGAGGTCTTGACGAAGCACTCGAGGTCCAGCTGGGCGAGCAGCTCGCGCAGGCGCAGCGCCACCCGCGAGCAGTCGACGACGTCGGCCGGCGGCCCGGGGTCGAGGTCGAAGACGAGCGCGGTCGGCTGGCTCGGTTTACGGCTCAGCGAGAGCGAGGGGTGCAACTCGATCGCCGCCAACTGCGCCATCCAGATCAGCGTCGGCAGGCTGTCGCAGACGCAGAACTCGATCACGCCGGCCCGCGGCCCCGCCTCGACTTTCGCCGTCTTCACCCATTTCGGCCGGTGTTTCGGGCAGCGCTTCTCGAAGAACGCGGCGTCGAGGTCCTCCACTCCTTCCGGGAACCGCCGCAGCGTCACCGCGCGGCCGCTCAGGTGGGGGACCATCGTCGGCGCCACCTTGGCGTAGTACTCGACCATCTCGCCCTTGGTGAACCCGGCCTTCGGGTAGAGCACCTTGTCGAGGTTGCTGAGCTTCAGCTCCCTGCCCTCGACCTCGACCTGCCGGGTCTCGCCCACGGCTACTTAGAAGCTTTGGCTTTGGCTTTGGACTTCGATTTGCTCTTTTTGGCGGCTTTGGCTTTGGCTTTCGGTTTCGCCTCTTTTTTGCCGCCGCCGCCGCTGCCCTTGTCTTTGACCGCGGCGATGCTTTCCTCCAGCGCCGCCATCAGGTCGGGGGCTTTGGTCGCCTTCGGCGCCTCGGCTTCGGGCGCGACGATCTCCTTGCCTTCCGCCTTCTGTTCGATCAGCGCCAGCAGCTGCTCGCGGTACTCGTCGCGGTAGGCGTCCGGCTCGAATTCGGTGCTTAGCGAGTCGATCAGCTGCTCGGCCATTTCCCGCTCGCGCTTGGCGACTTTCGGCTTCTTGTCGGGGAAAGCGTCATCGAGTTCGGAGGGCGCC
>JALZHV010000094.1 GCA_030860625.1 Actinomycetota bacterium | reverse complement strand
GTCGGTGACCCTCCGAACGTTTTGCGCATCTCGCCCAGCGCGGCTCACGGCCAGCCGCCGACGATCCAGCGAGCATGCGAGTGAGGAGGGTCACCGACACCCCTCCCCGCCTGGGCTGGTCCCTCAGTCGTACGAGTAGAACCCTGCGCCGGACTTGCGGCCCAGTTTCTCTTCTTCGACCATCTTCACGACCACCGGCGGCGGGTCGTGCGTCGGCTCGTTCGACTCGGCGAAGAGGGCGTCGCCGATCGCCTTGGAGACGTCGAGGCCGACGAAGTCGAGCAGGGCGAGGGGGCCCATCGGGTGGCCGGCGCCGAGCTTCATGCAGGTATCGACTGCGCCGGGCTCCATGCCGGTCCGTTCGACCATCCGGGCGGCGTCGAAGAGGTATGGGAAGAGGAGGCGGTTGACGACGAAGCCGGCTTCGTCGGGCACCTCGACCGCGGTCTTGCCGAGCGCGGCGCACCAGGCGAGCGCCTTCTCGCGAGCGGCGGCTGCGCCCTCGGGGATGCAGACCTCGACCAGCTTCATCCGCGGCACTGGGTTGAAGACGTGGAAGCCGAAGAGCTGGGGGGTGCCGGCGGCCTCGGCGATCTCCCTGATGCTGAGCGACGAGGTCGTGGTCCCGAGGTCGGCGTTCGGGCAGGCCTCGGCGACGGCGCGCAGGAGCTCGGCCTTCGGCGCCACCTCCTCGACGATCGCCTCGACCACGACGTCGCAGTCGGCGAGGTCCTTGGGGTCGGTGGTGACCCGCAGCCGCGAGGGCTCGGCGCCCTCGATCTTGGCGCAGGCGGCGACGACTTTCTCCTCGGCGCGCCAGGCCGAGGCCTCGCTGCGGGCGAGCAGAATCGTGTCTGCGGTGGTGGTCGAGACCGCGGCAAGGCCGGTGGCAATCGCCCCGCTGCCCGCGATCCCCGGACTCGAGTAACCCTGATTAGCGCTCATTGGCCGGGCTTCTATCACGCATCGGCGGAGCGATGACGCGAGGGTTCGCCTCGCGCCCGATCCCTGGCTGATTGACCAGTCAGTCAGCTACTCTCAGTGAAGAGGCGCGGCGCGCGTCCGAAGATTTCAGAGAACGGAGGCTGGCGATGGAAAACGGCAACGGCAAGTTCGGCGGGCGAGAGGTAGTCATCGTCGAGGCGGTCCGGACCCCGATCGGTCGCGGCCATCCGGAGAAGGGCTACTACAAGGACCTGCACCCCTCGAACCTGCTCGCGCGCACCTACGGGGAGCTGATCCAGCGGGCCGGGATCGACCCCAACGAGGTCGGCGACGTGATCGCCGGCTGCGTCCAGCAGTTCGGCGAGCAGGGGCTGAACATCGGCCGCAACGCCTGGCTCGAGGCGGGCCTGCCGCAGGAGGTGCCGGCGACCACCGTCGACCGCCAGTGCGGCTCCGCCCAGCAGGCGGTCAACTTCGCCGCTGCCCTGGTCGCCTCCGGCGTCCACGACGTCGCGATCGGCGGCGGGGTCGAGCACATGGGCCACATCTCCTTCGCCGACTCCTACAAGGTGATGGAAGAGCACGGCATCGCCTTCTCGCCCGAGCTGATGGAGCGCTACAACCTGATCCCGCAGGGCCTCTCGGCGGAGATGATCGCCGACCAGTGGGAGATCCCCCGCTCCGAGCTCGACGAGCTCGGCGTCCGCTCCCAGCAGCTCGCCGCGCAGGCGACCGAGGAGGGCCGATTCGAGCGGGAGATCGTGCCGATGCAGGTCAACGGCGACACCTACGCCACCGACCAGGGCCTGCGCGAGACGACGATCGAGGGCCTCTCGCAGCTGAAGCCGGCCTTCAAGGAGGACGGCAAGATCACCGCCGGCAACTCCTCGCAGGTCTCCGACGGCGCCGCCGCCGTGCTGCTGATGACGCGCGAAAAAGCTGACGAGCTGGGGCTGAAGCCGCGGGCGCGGATCTTCGACCAGACCACGGTCGGCGTCGACCCGGTGATCATGCTGACCGGCCCGATCCCGGCGACGCAGAAGCTGCTCGAGCGCAACGGGATGACGATGGACGACATCGACCTGGTCGAGATCAACGAGGCCTTCGCCTCGGTCGTCGCCGCCTGGCGCCGCGAGCTCGAGCCGGACATGGACCGCGTCAACGTCAACGGCGGCGCGATCGCTCTCGGCCACCCGCTCGGCTCGACCGGCGCCCGCCTGATCACCACCCTCCTCCACGAGATGGAGCGCTCCGACAAGGAGATGGGCCTGGTGACGATGTGTTGCGGCGGCGGCCTTGGCACCGGGACCTTGATCCAGCGGGTCTAGCGCTGACGGCACATAGGCAGGGTATGTTCCTCCCGAATACTCAATGTATTTCGGGAGGAAGGCATACCTGGGTGGAGCGGCAGTCATGCTGCTGCTGGCGCTGCCCGGTTGCGGGGGCGGCGACGGTGAGACGAGCGGCAAGGCGAGCGCCGGCTCGCTGACCAAGGCGCAGTTCCTGGAGCAGGGCAACGCGATCTGCGGGCAGGTCTTCGACGAGATCGACCGCAGGTACGGGAAGCTCTCGAACGAGTCCACCGACGCCGAGCTGAACGAACAGGCCCAGGAGATCGTGCCTCCGCTCGTGACCAGGCTGGTCAACCGTCTGCGCGCGCTCGGGGCGCCGCGGGGAGAAGAGGCGCGGGTGGAGAAGATCCTCGTCGCCTTGGAAAAGGGGGTCGAGACGGCCGAAGAGGACGTCAACACCGTGCGCGGGTCCCAAGGCGAGTTCGCCTTCGAAGAGGGATACGAGATGCTGTGGGCGTATGGACTCGAGAGGTGCGGGCTGAGCGATGGGTAGGAGCAGACACGCAAAGGCATTCAGCGTGGCGTTGGCACTTGCCGTCGCGGCGCTTTTCGCGCTCGCCGGCTGCGGGGGCGGGGACGGAGACGAGACCACCGCCGCCGGGCGGCCGCCGATCACGAAGAAAAAGTTCGTGCGCGAGGGGCAGGCGCTCTGCACGCGCGCCTACCGCAGGCAGGCGCGGTGGATGGAGAAGTTCTACAAACGGCACGGCTACGACTGGCGGGAACCGAGCAAGAAAGCTCGGGAAGAGGTGAACGCGGCCGTGGTGATGAAAGTCGAGCGGGAAAAGATCAAGGAACTCGACGCCCTGCCGGTGCCGCCTGGGGACGAGGTCGAGATCACGAAGATCCTCGCCTCGATGCGGAAGGGCATCCGCATCACCGAACGGGAACCCGAGCGCCTGGCGGAACCGACCGAGAAGAACCCGGAACCGTTCACGGAAGCGCGGGAGCTGACCGCCGACTACGGCATCTGGATCTGCGGCCAGCCCTGACGGCGCGTCCTGGCCGGTCGGCCAGTTCATCTCTATATGCTGCGAGCCGATGGACCTGACGCTGTCGCCATCGGAGGAGCAGTTCCGCGACGAGGTTCGCACCTGGCTGCGGGAGAACCACCCCGGGCCTGAGCCCGAGGCCGGTCTCGACGAGATCATGGAGTTCCGCCGCGAGTGGCAGCTGAAGCTGCACGCCGCCGGCTGGGCCGGGATCTCCTGGCCGAAGGAGTACGGCGGCCGCGGCGCGACGATGATCGAGCAGGCGATCTTCGCCGCCGAGGCGACGCGCCAGGAGGCGCCGCCGCCGGCCAACGTCCTCGGCCTGGCGATGGGTGGCCCCGTCGTCATCGCCCACGGCAGCGAGGAGCAGAAGGCGCGCTACCTGGAGCCGATCCTGACCGGCGAGGAGATCTGGTGCCAGGGCTTCTCCGAGCCCGAGTCGGGCTCCGACCTCGCCTCGCTGAAGACCCGCGCGGTCAAGGACGGCGACGAATGGGTGGTGAGCGGGCAGAAGGTCTGGACCACCTTCGCCCAGTACGCGAAGTGGTGCATGCTGGTCGCCCGCACCGATCCCGACGCGCCCAAGCACCAGGGCCTCACCTACTTCCTGATGGACATGGAGCAGGAGGGGGTGCAGACCCGGCCGCTGGTCCAGATCACCGGCGAGGGCGAGTTCAACGAGGTCTTCTTCGAGGAGGCGCGGGTGCCCGACGCAAACGTCGTCGGCGGCGTCGGCAACGGCTGGGCGGTGGCGATCACGACCCTGATGAACGAGCGCGCCGGGCTCGCCTTCGGGGCGATCTCGCAAATCCAGAACAGCCTCGGCCGGCTCTCGAAGCTGGCGCGGGAGACGCGCCTGAACGGCGGCTCGGCCGCCGACGATTCCTACTTCCGCCAGCGTCTCGCCCAGCTCCACATCGAGGTGGAGACGATGCGGCTGAACGCCTACCGCGGCCTGACGAAGACGATGCAGTCGGGGATCCCCGGGCCGGAGGGGTCGCTGGGCAAGTGGCAGTGGGCCGACATCAACCAGGACCTGACCGAGCTGGCGCTGGAGATCGAGGGCGCCTACGCGCCGCTGATGCGCGGCGCCGAGCACGCCGTCTCCGGCGGCTCCTGGCAGTACGGCTTCCTCCGCTCGCGCGCCAACTCGATCGAGGGCGGTACCACCGACATCCTGAAAAACATCATCGCCGAGCGGGTCCTGGGCCTGCCGCGGCTGCGCTAGCCATGTACTTCGACCTCACCGACGAGCAGCAGGCGATCAAATCGACCGCCCACGACTTCCTCGCCTCGCGCTTCAAATCGGAGCGGATCCGCGAGATCGCCGCCAGCGAGAGCGGCTTCGACGAGAGCGGCTGGAGCGAGATGGCCGAGCTCGGCTGGGCCGGCCTGGCGCTGCCGGAGGAGTGGGGCGGCCAGGGTCTGGGGATCGTCGAGCTCGCCGTCCTCTTCGAGGAGATGGGCTACGCGCTCGCGCCCTCGCCGCTCTTCTCGAACACGATCGTCGGTCTCGCTCTCGCCCTTTGCGGCTCGGATGACCAACGCGAACGCTACCTGCGGCCGCTGGCCGAGGGGCAGCGGCGCGGCACCCCCGCGCTCTGGGACGCCGGCTCGCCGGCCGAGCCCGGGCAGTTCACGTTGGAGGGTCGCTCCGAGGACGGCGCGATCGTGCTCGACGGCGAGAAGGTCCTCGTCCCCGACGCCGCCAGCGCCGACTTCTTCCTCGTCGCCACCGCCGACAGCCGCCGCCACATGGTCGACGCCGGCGCCTCCGGCGTCACCGTCGTCCCCGAAGAGTCGGTCGACCTCACCCGCCGCTTCTCGACGGTGCGGCTCGAGGGCGTCCGCGTCGCCGCCGAGGACACGCTCCCCGGCGCGGCCGCCGACTACTTCCCGGTCTTCTTCCGCGCCTGCGTGATGCTCGCCGCCGAGTCGACCGGGCTCGCCCAGCGGGCCCTGAACATGTCGGTCGAGTACGCGAAAGACCGCCAGCAGTTCGGCCGCCCGATCGGCGCCTACCAGGCCGTCTCCCACCGCTGCGCGCAGATGCTGCTGGAGACCGAGAACTCGCGCTCGGCCGTCTACGGCGCCGCCTGGGCCGCCGACGCCGAGCCGGAGTCGCTGCCGCTCTCGGCCTCGATGGCCAAGGCTTACGCCTCCGACGCCGGCTGGCGCGTCCCCGACGCGGCGATCCAGGTCCACGGCGGGATCGGCTTCACCTGGGAGCACGACCTCCACTTCTTCCTCAAGCGCGGCCTCACCAACGCTGCGATCCTCGGCGACGCCCGCTGGCACCGCGAGCGGGTCGCCGACATGGTGCTCGCCGCCGAGCCCGCGCCTTCCGCCTCCTGAGGGACGGCAGGGTGGGCGCCCTCGATCGCATCTCCGTCGCCGCGATCGGGACCTCGGTCGCCGAGATGGAGGCGGAGACCCTGCGGGCCGAGGCGGCGGGCGTCGAGTGCGTCTGGGCGCCGGAGCTCTTCCGCAGCGCCGTCACCCAGGCCACCTACCTGGCGGCGAAGACCGAGCGGATCGACGTCGCCACCGGGATCGTCTGGGCCTTCACCCGCAGCCCCTTCATCCACGCGATCAGCGCTCTCGACGTCGATGAGATGTCCGGGGGACGCTTCCGGCTCGGGATGGGCGCCGGGGTCAAACGGCTGAACGAGACCTGGCACAACGCCGACTACGGCCGCCCGGCGCCGCACCTGCGCGAGGCGATCGAGGCGACGCGGCTGATCATGCGCCAGGCCAGCGCCGGCGAGCCGATTCGCTACGAGGGCGAGTACTACGACATCGACATCAAGGGCTGGGTGCGCCCGCACCCGGCGCCGCGCGAGGCGGTGCCGATCTACAC
>JALZHV010000093.1 GCA_030860625.1 Actinomycetota bacterium | reverse complement strand
CGCTGCCGCCGGACCCGCCGGCGTACCTGCTCCCGACGACCCGCCCGCGCCGCTTCATCCATGCGCGATGTCTACCACCAATCAGACTCGCTCAATCGGGGAGACAGGATCAGCTCGACTCCAGAAAAGGCTAAGCGCAGCATCTGTATCAGCCTCGTATCCCGCATTCCAACCGTCCTTCGGTAAGGCGCAGAGCCGAAATGTTTGGTCTGCACTTGCCGCCGATGCCGCGGGCATTATTGAGGGCATGCCGACGATCAGCCGCTTCTTTGGGATAGCCATCGTCATGTTCTTCGACGATCATGGCTTCCCGCACTTCCATGCTCGCCATGCCGAAGGAGAAGCCAAGGTGCGGATCGACAACCTGGAGGTCATGGACAGCGACCTTGGTCGCCGCCAACTGCGATTCGTCCTCGCCTGGGCAGAGCTCCATCAGGAAGAACTGGAAGAGAACTGGCGCCGAGCCCGCGCCGGTGAAACACTTCTAGATATCGAGCCTTTGAAATGAACGGTCTAACCCCTGATATCACCGCAGCTGAGGTCGTCCGCCACGGCGTCCTCCGGCTGACCTTCGCGGATGGGCTAAGCGGAGAGGTCGACGTCCTAGACCGCATGCGCGGCCCTGTCTTTGAAGACGCCCGCACCCCCGAGGGATTTGTCAGGGCCCAAGCCGATTCGGAGACCGGAACCGTCGTCTGGCCCGGCGGCGCCGACCTTGCCCCCGACACGCTTTATGAGCGCGTCAAGTCTGGGGCCTGGCCCGAGTTTCGCGCGACCGTCTGATTGCTATCGCTTTCACGCGAAGGCGAGACTCGAAGATGGCAGCGACATTCGAAGGCGCCCTGGCGACGGCAGGTCCCATGGGCACGTGAGAGTACGACGGGAGCGTCAACGGACTTCTCAAGGAAATCGAGACCGATCTGGGTCATATCGAAGACAGCTCGTCGGCCACCTGTCGGGCGGTGGGCGGCACCTTCTGCTGAACGTTCGCTCGACCCACGCCCCTGTCTTGCCGCCAAGTGGGGGCGTGGGGTTACCTAGACATCGCCCGCGCAAGGTGTCAGGATCGGCGCCATGGCTGGGAAGCGAAAGGCGAAGACCTACAAACGCGGGCGAGACGCGAAGACCGGCAAGTTCATTCGGGTGAAGACGGCCGAACGTCGCAAGAGCACCGCCGTTGTCGAACGTGTATCGAGACGGAGCAAGTAGGCCCGCGCGAGGCGCTCGACGCGGCGAGCTTGACTAGTCCTCGGGGTCCGGCCCGAAAACGTCAGCTATGAGCTCCCGCAACTCCGGCGATTCCCATTCGGCCATCGCCTCTCGATGCTGATCCAAAGCGCGGCCGTTGACCTCCAGCGCGCGGCGCGCCGTCTCGGCGGCCGGGGCGCTCTCGCCGCTCGCGTCGGCGATTTCGATCAGAGCCTCCAACGCCCGCGCGTACTGACGCTCTAGGAACCGATGCTCACTCGGGAGCGTCCAGCCCTGTGAGAATTGGCCGGACTCTCGGCACTCCCGAATCACTCGCAGCAACACGCGCTCCGCATCCGCGACAGGGAGCCGCGTCAGCCGATCCATGATCCGCCGGACATCCTCAGGCGGCCGAGGGAGCGTTTCCACTCCGCCCCACTTCCGCCTGCGCCTCCCAAGCATGGCGGCAGCCTAGCTCGGCCCAAAGCTGCTTGCGGGCATTGGCTAGTCAACCCGCTGCGGCGCGCCGCCCAATTCTGCGTCACTCTCGCGGCCCGGCGCTGCGTCACGATTGCGTCACTCCCGCCCGTGAACTCCCGCACAGGCACGAGCGATCTGCGGTGCAAGGGCGATTGCCACACACCGCCCCGCAGATCGTCAAATCGGGGAGACAGGATTTGAACCTGCGACCGCTCGGCCCCCAGCCGAGTGCGCTACCAGACTGCGCCACTCCCCGTGGGGTTTTCATTCTGACGAATCGACGAGATCGCGGCTACCCTCCCAGGGACACGCGGCGGTAGCTCAATGGTAGAGCCCCAGTCTTCCAAACTGGCGACGCGAGTTCGATTCTCGTCCGCCGCTCTCTCCCCCGACTATGGATAGAGCATTCTCCAGTCGAATTGCCGCCGCTTGTCTGGCGGTGCTGGTTTCCCTTGCTATAGCTGGGTGCGGCGGCTCAAACAACGACGCCCCCACCGCCTCGAACAGGGACTCCGCCTCCGGCCCCTCCCTCGTCGACTGGCCGCTGTTCGGGCGGGTTCCGGCGCGGACGCATTACCTGCCGGCGGAGAGGAAGGCGCTCGACCCGCCCCTGAAGGAGGCGTGGTCGATCAACACGCACGCGCTGATCGAGTTCCCGCCGGCGATCCATGACGGGGTCGCTTACGTGATCAACAAGTACGGGAACGGGAAAGCGGTGCGGCTGGCGGACCGGAAGGTCTTGTGGGAACTGAAGGTGCGGCCGAGCGACAAGGGGGAACCGAACATGGTCACCGCGCCGGTCTACTACCGCGGGAGGGTCTACGGGGCGTTTCTGACGGGGCATTTGGCGGCCGGGGACGCGGAGACGGGGCGCAAAGTCTGGGTGCGGAAGTTCGGGACCCAGTTCGAATCCTCGCCGCTGGCGATCGACGGGACGCTGTACCTCGGCACCAACGAGACCGACCTGCTGGCGCTGCACGCCTCCAGCGGCCGCGTGAAGTGGCGGTTCAACGCACCCGCCCCGATCAAAGCCAGCCCCAGCTTCCACGACGGCCGCGTCTTCGCCGCCGACTACGAGAGCTCGATGTTCGCGCTCGACGCCGACACCGGCAAGCCGGTCTGGCGCACCGACACGAGCAAGGTGGCGCCGTTCGGCAGCGGCGGCTTCTTCTCCTCCCCCGCGATCGCCTTCGGCCGCGTCTACGCCGCCCGCGATGACGGCACCGTCTACGCCTTCGACGAGCAGAGCGGCAAGGTCGCCTGGTCCTTCGACACCGGCGCCCAGGTCTACGGCTCCCCCGCCGTCGCCCGGGTGCCCGGCACCCCGCCCACCGTCTACATCGGCGCCGAAAACGGCCGCTTCTTCGCCCTCGACGCGCGCACCGGCAAGGTCCGCTGGCGCCGCGACGTCGGCGGCCCGATCCCCGGCACCGCGACCGTGATCGGCCACACCGTCTACACCTCGAGCTTCGAGACCAGGGAGACGATCGGCTTCGACGCCCACAGCCACCGCCCCGTCCTCCGCATCAAGGAGTCCGGCTACACGCCGATGGTCTCCGACGGACGCCGCCTCTACCTGGTCGGCTACTACGACCTGATCGGCCTCGAACCGCGTCGGCGCTGAGATTGTCGACTTAGTCCCCTGGGGGAGGACCAAGTCGACACGGCATCAAGGGATCGGGCTGTGCGCTCGGCTCGCGTCGAGCTCGAAGATCCGGAAGGCCCGCCCCAGCACCGGCCGGGAGACGTTGTGGACCGGGGTCTCGCCGATCATCCCGTCGGGCGAGCCGGCGTGGGCGTGGCCGTGGAGGACGAGGTCGGGACCGTGCTCGAGGATCGGCGCCGCGAAACGGTCGCTGCCGAGGAAGACCCAGATCTCCCGCGGCTCCCCCTCCAGCGTTTCTTCGCAGGGCGCGTAGTGGAGGAGGACGAGCCGCACCGGGCAGGTGGCGACCTCCCGCAGCCCCTCCTCGAGCGCCCGCACTTCTTCGGTCGCCTCGGCGTAGACGCCCCGCAGCGAGGGCTCGCCGAAGTCCGGCAGGTGGCGCGGCGCGAAGCCGCCGATGAAGCCCTTGAGGCCGACGATCCCGACCTCGACCTCGCCGACCTGGCAGACGGCGGCGCGGCGGTCGAGCATCTCGATGCCCCCCTCCCCCAGCCGCTCCAGCATCGCCTCGGCCTCGTTGGCGTGCCAGTCGTGGTTGCCGAGCACGGCGTAGACGGGCGCCTCGGTCGCGGCGCCCGCTTCGCAGAGGATTTCCGCCTCCTCCAGGGTGCCGTGGCTGGTCAGGTCGCCGGCGATGAGGACGAGGTCGACGTCGTCGCCGAGTTCGGCGAAGGAGGCGACCACCGCCTCGCGGTTCGACTCGCGGCAGTGGATGTCGCCGGTGGCCGCGATCCGCAGCCGCCTACCCGCCGCGGGCCGTCCGGTGCCGTTCTCCGAAGCCATCGCCCCGTCCCCTACCCGCCTGCGCCGCGCTTGCACACGGTTGCAGCGGGTTTACCGCCTCCCCCCGCGGGGCAGCGAGGGGGCATGGCAGAGGGCCTGGGCAAGAACGAGGTCGCGAAGGAGCTGACCGACAGCCTCAAGCGGGCGGTGGCGGCGTTGGAGGGGCAGGGCATTCCCTACCTGCTCGGCGGCGGGCTCGGCTGCTGGGCCCGCGGCGGCCCGCCCTCCAGCAACGACATCGACCTGATGATCAAGCCCGAGGACGCCCAGCGCGCCCAGGACGCGCTCGCCGAAGCCGGCATGCGCCCCGACACCCCGCCTGAGCAGTGGCTGCTGAAGGCCTGGGACGGCGACATCCTCATCGACCTGATCTTCGAACCCTCGGGGATGCGGATCGACGACGAGGTGATCGAGCGCGGCGAGGTCCTCAGCGTGATGGCGATGAAGATCCGGGTGATGGACCTCGACGACCTGATCGCGACCAAGCTGCTGGCGCTCGACGAGCACAGCGCCGACTACGGCGACCTGCTGATGATCACCCGCGCCCTGCGCGAGCAGCTCGACTGGGCCAAGCTCCGCGAGGAGACCGCGGAGAGCCCCTTCGCCGCCGCCTTCTTCGTCCTCGCCGACGGGCTCGAGATCTGCCCGGCCGCTCGAACCCCAGCCAGCCTCTACCCGGGAAGCAGCGAGTAATCGAGCCGCTTCAGCTCCACCAGCGGGCGTTCGTCGCCCGCCTCGGAGCCGGAGAACACGGTCAGGTCGAGGCTGATCACGCCCTTCTGCCCGGACGGCGGCGGGTTCGCCGCCAGCCAGCTTTTGACCGCGTCGCGAATCTGGCCCGGCACGGCTTCTTCGTAGGCGAACTGGGGGCGGAAGAAGATCGGGGTGAAGATGACCAGGTCGTCTTCGGGCCGCGGCTCGCCGCTGGGGGTCGCCACCCGGTAGCCGTAGCGCACGGCGAGCTTCTCCTTGGTGGCGGCGGCGTCCGGCGGGGCGCTCAGCAGGTCGGCGAAGAGCGACGTCATCGCCTCGTCGAGCCCCTCGATCGTCCCCTCCCCCACGGAGAGCAGCCGGCCGCGCAGGACCGAGGGGGAGATCGGCTCGTTGAAGTGGACCTCCGGCGTGCGGTAGACGAAGCGCTCGTTCGTCTTGCCCTCGACGAGGTGCTCGTTGCGGGTCAGCCAGATGCTCGTGCGGGCGTTCTGGTTGACGACGGGGTCGAGCTCGGGGTAGGAGATCGCGAAGGTGCGCCGCTCGAACGCGCGCACGTCCCGCTCGAAGGAGTAGACGATCTCCCTCTGCCCCCCGACCGGATTCCCAGCCCGCTCGAGCGGCACGTAGACGCCGTCGTCGTCGAGGTATTCCAGGACCGGCAGGGCCCCGCCGGGACCCCAGGCCGGTTCGTCCGCGGTCGAGACCAGGACTAGCGAGTCGAGCAGCTGCGTCCCCTCTTTCCCGCTCCGGGTCCGCGTCTCGAGGCGGAACCCGAAGGACTGCGCCGGTTCCGGTTCGGCCGACGCGGCGAGGAGATCCGCCGGCCGCACCGGCCCCCAGTGCTCCGCGATATTCCCCGCCAGGTCCGCCAGCGCCACGACCGCGCCCTTCGCCGCCTTCAGCTTCTCCCCCTGCAGCTGGTCCGGCGGCAGGAGCAGGGTGGCCAGGTCGGGCTGCATCAGCGGATAGTTGGCGCTGAACTCGGCCAGGACGGCGAACGGGTCCGGCCCGGAATCCTCCAGCGCCGCCGCCCGCGGTCCGAAGTCGAAGCCGACCGTGAGGTAGACCAGGTCCTGGGCGGCCTCGGTGACCTCGAAGGCGGCCTGGTAGGTCCACGCCTTGGCCTTCCGCAGCTGCTCGGCCAGCGGCGCGGGTTCGGCCACCTGCTCGTCGCTGAAGCTCGGCTCGGCGCTCTGGGAGACGAGCAGCGGCGGCGTCGGGTAGGCGCGCAGCGGCACCGGCACTTCCAGCCCCCTCACCTCCGTCTCGATCTCCGCCGCCGCCGCGGGCTCCCCGTCCAGCGGGGTGACGAACTGCAGCCAGTCGGAGCGCTCGTAGCC
>JALZHV010000092.1 GCA_030860625.1 Actinomycetota bacterium | reverse complement strand
CCGGGTAGGGGTTGACGCATGGGACGCCTCGACGAAGTCGACCTGACCCTTCGGCTCAGCCGCGAGGAGGAAGAGCGGGAGCTGAAGCAGGCGGGCAACCGATTGGCGCAGCTGCGGCTGACGCTGGGCGGGCTGATCGGCGACTGCGAGCTCGGGCCGGGGCTCTGCGTCGTCTTCGAGGGCTGGGACGCCTCCGGCAAGGGCGGTGCGATCAAGCGGCTGACGGCGCCGCTCGACCCGCGCCACGTCCGCGTCTCCCAGTTCGCCGCGCCGACCCCCGACGAGAAGCGCCACCACTTCCTCGGCCGCTTCTGGCCCGCCCTGCCCGGCTGGGGCGGGATGACCGTCTTCGACCGCTCCTGGTACGGCCGCGTGCTGGTCGAGCGGGTCGAGGGCTTCGCCAGCGAAGAGCAGTGGCGGCGCGGTTACGAGGAGATCAACGCCTTCGAGCAGACGCTGGCCAACGAGGGGATGGTGATCGTCAAGTTCTGGCTGCACACCTCGCCCGAGGAGCAGCTGAAGCGGTTCGAAGCCCGCGCCGGCGACCCGCTGAAGTCGTGGAAGCTGACCGACGAGGACTGGCGCAACCGCGAGAAGCGCCCGCAGTACGAAGAGGCGATCGAGGAGATGCTGGAGCGGACCGACCACCCGCACGCCCCCTGGCGGGTGATCCCGGCCGAGTCGAAGCGCTACGCGCGGGTCGCCGTGGTGCGGGCGGTCAACGAGGAGATCGAGGCGGGAATGCGGCGCTGGGGGCAGGAACCGCCGCGTTCCGTTTAAATACCTTCACTTTTCCTTTCCGATAAAGGAGCTTCTGTGCTCTGGAGGCACGGACGGTCATGGGTTGTGGGGGCGGTGTGCCTGGCGCTGGCGCTGGCGGCGGTCGCCTGCGGCGGGGGAGGCGACGGGGATGAGCCACCCGTCAGCGGTCCCCGGGGACTGGTCGAATCCGCCGGCTTCGACGGCGTCGAGAGCGGCGAACTCGAAGTCACGCTGGAGATCGACGACCAGGTCGAAGAGGAAGAAATCAACATGCGCATCCTCGGGCCGTTCATGGAAGCCGGCGGGGAGGGGCTGCCGCAGATCGACATCGCGCTGGAAGCCCACGGGCCCCTGGACGGGCGGGAGATCGACTTCTCCTCCGGAGTGGCGCTGCTCACCGACCGCCTCGTCGTCTTCTACGAGGACGAGACCTACGAACCCACCCCGGCGGAGTTCCAGGCCCTCCGGGAGAGGTTCGAAGAGGCCCAGGAGGAAGGCAGCCCGGGTGACGTCACCGCCTGCGCCGAGGCCGCCGAGGGGGTGGAGATCGATCGCTTCGTCGACGGGTTCGCCAACGAGGGCCGCAGTAGAGAGATCGACGGGGCCCCGGTGACGAGGGTGAGCGGCGATCTCGACGTGCGCGGCGCGATCGGCGTGCTGGTCGAGATGAGCGAAGACCCTGGCTGCGGCCCGCAGCTCGAAGCGGTCGGGTTGCCGCCCAGGCGTGCCCTGCGGCTGGCGAAGCCTTTCCTCGCGCGCGCGCTCGAAGACGCACGGGTGGAATTCGCCGTCGGCAGGGACGGGGTCCTGCGCAACTTCACCTTCCACGCCACGGCGAGGCCGAGGGCAGGCAAGCGCCGCGGCGAGATCGAGATCGACGGCGGGCTCAGGCTCGCGCGGGTCAACGAAATCGAGTCGCTGCCGTTCCCCGAAGGGCGAAAGCCCCTCGGCGCGCTCTTCGAGAGGCTGGGCTCGAACGAGCTGGAAGGGCTGGAATCGGGTAGCGACGAGTGGCTGGCGGACCTGCTGGAAGCGCTCTCTCCCTAGAATCCCCGCCGGTCCTGTTCTCCGATCACGAGGAGTCCCATCTCTTGAGCCGTATCCGAATTTTCGCGCTGTTCGCGCTTGTGGCCGCCCTGGCCACCGCTTTCGCTGCCTGCGGTGGGGGCGATGACAGCGACAGCAGCGGCGAAGACCCGCAGAAGGTCGTCGAAAGCGCCAGTCTCAAAGGCGTGACGAGCGGCGAACTCGAAATGTCGCTGCACGTCAAAGCCGACACCGACGAAGGGGGCGAAGTCGACGTCGAGCTCTCCGGCCCGTTTGAAGCCAAAACCCAGAAAGAACTTCCCCAGCTCGACCTCACCGCCAAAGTGAGCGGCTCCGCCGAGGGCGAAGACATCAACTTCGACGGCGGCCTGATGCTGCTCACCGATCGCGGCTTCATCGAATACGAAGGGACCTCCTACGAAATCGACCCGACCACCTTCGGGTTCGCCAAGTCGGCGCTGGAACAGGCCCAGCAGCAGAACGAAAGCGAAAACGACATCGTCGCCTGCCAGCAGGCGGCCGAAGGCCTCGAATTCAGCCAGTTCTCCGACAACCTCGCGAACGAAGGCAGCGAGGACGTCGGCGGCACCGAGACGACCAAAGTCAGCGGCGACCTCAACGTCTCCGGGGCGATCGACGCGCTGATCGAGCTGACCGAAGACCCCGCCTGCAAATCCCAGATCGAAGCGGCCGGCGACACCCTGCCGATCGACGAACTGGAAGAAGCCAAAGGCGAACTCTCCAAAGTGATCAAAAAAGCGCACGTCGACCTCTACGTGGGCGAGGACAAAATCATCCGCAAGATGGCGCTGGAACTGATGGTCGAGTCGCCTGAAGACGCGAGCGAAAAAGTCGAGTTGGAGCTCGAAATCGCCGTCAACGGGGTCAACGAGGAGCAGAGCTTCTCCGCGCCCGAGAACGCGAAACCGCTGGAAGAGCTGTTCAACAAAATCGGCGTGGACCCGCAGGCATTGCTGGAAGCGGGCAGTGAAGGCGGCCTCGGCAGCCTGCTCGAAGACGGCGGCACGTCCTCCGGGGAAGGCTCCTCTTCCGGTGGCGGTGCCAGCGAACAGGAATACGTCGAATGCCTGCAGGGGGCCCAGAACGCGGCCGACCTGCAGAAATGCGCGAGCCTGCTCGAATAGCGAGCAGGCTCCGCTGAGACCATGAGCTCGAGCGCCCCGAAGCTGAGCCCGTCCTTCTTCAGGACGGCGCACGGCTGGCCGTACCTGCTGACGCCGCTGATCCCGATCGCGGTGGCGCTCGAGCTCACCCACGCCTCGGCGACGATCATCTTCGCCGCCGCGGCGCTGGGGATCATCCCCACGGCGGCGCTGATGGGGCGGGCGACCGAGGAGCTCGCCGCCAAATCGGGACCGGGGATCGGCGGCTTCCTCAACGTCACCTTCGGCAACGCGCCGGAGCTGATCATCGCCATGTTCGCCCTCAGCCAGGGGCTGCAGGAGGTCGTCAAGGCCTCGATCGTCGGCTCGATCCTCGGCAACATGCTGCTGGTGCTGGGCGCGTCGATGCTGGCGGGCGGCCTCAGGCGCGACAAACAGACCTTCAACCGGACCAGCGCCGGCGTCCAGACGACGATGCTGATGCTGGCCGCCGCGGCGCTGGTGATGCCGGCGATCTTCGAGCTGGTCGAGGGGACGGGGCTGCCGGCGCCGGGGGCGGAGTCGATCAACTACGACAGCACGGTCGAGCACCTCTCGCTCGCGGTCGCGATCGTCCTCATCGCCACCTACGTGATCGGCCTCTTCTTCTCGATGAAGACCCACCGCTCGCTCTTCAACCCCGAGTACGAGGAGGAGGACACCTGGGGCTGGTCGGTCCGCACCTCGATGATCGCTCTCGCCGTCTCCGGGCTGCTGGTCGGGTTGATGTCGGAGGTGCTGGTGGGCTCGATCAGCGAGGCCTCCGAGTCGATCGGGCTCTCCGAGTTCTTCGTCGGCGTGATCGTGGTGGCGATCGTCGGCAACGCGGCCGAGCACTGGGTGGCGGTCCTGGTCGCGATGAAAAACAAGATGGACCTGGCGGTGAACATCGCGATCGGCTCGAGCGCCCAGATCGCCCTCTTCGTCGCCCCGGTTCTCGTCATCGCCTCCTTCTTCCTCGGCCCCTATCCGCTTGCCCTGGTCTTCAACGGGTTCGAGCTGGCGGCGATCCTGATCGCGGTCCTGGTCGCCAACCAGGTGACGACCGACGGCGAGTCGAACTGGTTCGAGGGGGCCCAGCTGCTCCTGCTCTATTTCCTCTTCGGCCTCGCCTTCTACTTCGCCTGAGCCGCCCGCCGCTCGCGATCAAATAGCCTGCCGCCGTGGACTTCGTCCTCCTCCTGCTCAGCTTCGCCATCGTCCTCGCCGGCGCGCTGCTGTTCACCAACGCGATCGAGTGGATCGGCCACAAGCTGAACCTCGGCGAGGGCGCGGTCGGCAGCATCCTCGCCGCGGTCGGGACGGCGATGCCGGAGACGCTGATCGCGATCGTCGCTCTGTTCAGCGCCAACAAGGGGTCGGAAGACGTGGCGATCGGGGCGATCGTCGGCGCCCCCTTCCTGCTCGGCACCCTGGCGATGGGCCTGGTCGGCCTCTACGCCTACCTCTACCGCGAGAAACGCGCCCAGGGGGTCGAGCTGAACGCCCACAAGCCGACGCTCGAGCGCGACCTGCTCTTCTTCCTCGTCCTCTTCGCCGTGGGGGGGCTGCTGGCCTGGGGACCCCCGGCCGCCGTGCGGATCCCGGTCGGGATCGGCTTCATCATCGCCTACCTGTTCTACATCGCGCTGACCCTGCGCGAGGGCGGCGAGGTCCAGGACGAAGACACGCTCAACCCGCTGATCTTCGAGCGCCGCGCCGAACGGCGCGAAGACCCGGCGCTGGCGCTCTGCGTCGTCCAGCTCCTGGTCGGGCTCGGGGCGATGGTCGGCGGCGCCCACCTCTTCGTCGAGGAGCTGCTCCACTTCGCCGAGGCGATCGGCGTCGAGGCGCTGGTGCTGGCGCTGATCCTGGCGCCGCTGGCGACCGAGCTCCCGGAGAAGGTCAACAGCTTCTTCTGGGTGCGCGAAGGCAAGGACTCCCTCGCCCTCGGCAACATCACCGGCGCGATGGTCTTCCAGTCGATGGTCCCGGTCGGGATCGGCCTCATCTTCACCGACTGGGAGCTGACCTGGACCGCTGTGCTCTCGATCGGCCTCGGGGTCGCCGGCGGCCTGCTCGCCTACGAGAGCCTGCACATCTCCGGGCGGTTCAAACTGCCGGCGATCATCGGCTGGTTCGTGTTCTACACCGCGTTCATCGTCGCGGTGGTCGTCAGCGCCTGAGCGCCGAGAACGGTCTACGCGGCGGCGAGTTCGCCCAGGGCTTTGAGCACCAGGTCGTCGTGCTTTTTCGGCGAGACCTTGGGGAAGACCCTGGCGATCTTGCCGTCGGGGCCGATGATGAAGGTCGCCCGCTGCACACCCATGTACTTACGGCCGTACATCGACTTCTCGACCCAGGCGCCGTACTTCTCGGCGACCGCGTGGTCGGCGTCGGCCAGCAGCGTGAAGTCGAGGTCGTACTTGCCGGCGAACTTGTCGATCGCCTCGACCTCGTCGGGGGAGATCCCGATCACCCGCGCCCCCGCCTCGGCGTAGTCGGCGCGGCGATCCCGCACCCCGCAGGCCTGGGTCGTGCAGCCGGGGGTGTCGGCGCGGGGGTAGAAGTAGAGGACCACGGTCTCCCCGCGCAGGTCGGAGAGCTTCACCTTCTCGCCGTTCTGGTCAGGCAGCGTGAACGCGGGCGCCTTGTCGCCCTCGGCCAGCACCGCCTACTCCTCGGGGTCCGGGTCGGGTTCCGGGCGTTCCTCGTCTTCTTCGAGGTCGTCGTCGCTCGCTTCCAGGGCGCCGCCGGGGATCGCGTCCCCCTGGCTCTGGGTCTCGAAGCTCTCCAGGGCGCGGTCGCGGCCGTCCTCGTCGACCGGAACCTCGTCTGAGACCCGGACCCAGTCGGCGCCTTCCAGCCCCTCCAGGTCGTCGAAGACCTCCTGGTCGACGGAGGCGGAGTCGTCGACGATCACGACCACCTCGGTCTGGGGGTTGAAGTAGGTCCCCGGCTGGACGAGCATCTCCTCGGCCTCGTAGAGGTTCTCCTTCGGGGGCGACATCAGCGCGATCCTACGAAATCGGCCAGTTGCCGCTCCGTCTCCGCCTCGACGTCCAGCGGCTCGCGGCCTTCGCGCAGGCGGCGTTCGTTGCGGGCGACCACCAGCTGGCGGACCTCGTCGCGCAGCTCGTCGTCGATCGCGTCGGCGCCGCGCGGGCGCTCGGCGGCCGCGAGCAGGCGCCGGGTCTCCGCCTCGACGTCGAGCGGCGCCTCGCCGCGCTGCCGGCGGCGCTCCGATTTCGCCTCCAGCATCTGCCGCAC
>JALZHV010000388.1 GCA_030860625.1 Actinomycetota bacterium | reverse complement strand
ACGACCCGCACTTCCCGCACCGCGGTCTCGAGGTCGCCGTCGCCGAGCGCTTCGCCGCCGCGCTTCAGCGCTTCCCAGGCAGGGCCGCCGCCGACCATCGTCACGAAGTTCTGGCCCTTGTTGTGGATCGCGCCGCCGAGCCCGGCTTCGCGGTAGGAGTCGAGGAGCGTCTCCATCGTGCCGCGCTCGTCGATTTCCGGCACTCCCGCCAGCGACCACTTGAGCAAGCGGTTGCCGGGCGGCTGGTCGTACTTCTGGTAGGCCGACCAGGGAGCCATGACGACGAAGCCGACGAGGGCGGCGACGCCGATCCAGCGCCAGCCCGGCAGCCCCCTCCAGGCGGCGACGAGGGCGAGCGGGATCACGCCGAAGACGCTGGAGCCGTGGCCCATCATCGCCAGCCCGAGCAGGAGCCCGACCAGGCCCGCGGCCCAGAGCTTGCCCCGCAGCTCCTCCCAGAGCGGCGTCAGCACCAGGGCCGCGGCGGCGAGCAGCATCGCCGCCGGCAGCAGCTTCGGCCAGACGTAGAAGCCGTTGACGAGGGCGAGGTCGCTGAGGAGAACGGTGAGCACGATCAGGCCGCGGGTCAGAGCGCCGAGGCGGAAGGCGACCAGCAGCGCCCAGAGGCCGACGATCCAGAGCTGCTGGAGGATCACGCCGAGCACCTGGTAGTGGAGGGCCGGCTCGAAGAAGGCGAACGGGCGCTGCTCGAGCACGTAGCCGATCTGCAACGGCGGCCGGTCGCTGGCGAGCCAGTCGGGCGGGTAGAACGGCGACCCGGCGCTGCCGTTGACGTAGAACCACTCGGAGAAGAAGCGCGGCAGGTCGTTGTCGGAGGGCAGCGGGCCGTAGAACCTCCCCGCCGCCGTCTCCACCGGGTAGTCGGTGCCGCCGTGGAGGAACCCGAGGAAGACGAGGAAGGCCGAGCCGAGCGCCCAGAGCGCCAGCGGCGTCGCCAGGCCGCGCAGGAGGTCGCGGTCGAGGTCGGCGCCGCGCAGCGAGGCGGCGACGAGCAGGATCGAGCCGAAGAGGACGAAGAAGGAGAAGGTCTGCCCGGCGGTCTGGTCGAGGTAGTAGGTCCAGAAGGCGAGCATCGCCAGCGCCCCGGTGGTCGCCAGCCCGATCGCCAGCAGCACTGGGACGCCGCGGACGCCGTTGCGCGCCGCGAACAGCGCCGCCGCCACGCCCGGCAGTCCGGTCAGGACCAGGTGGACCGCCAACAGGAGGAGGAGTTCGCCTTCCATCAGCGGGGATCTCTAGCGAAGGCCGTCGCCACGAAGCCGGCCAGCGAGGCGGCGGCGAGCATCCCCGCAAGGAGCGAGTAGCTGGTTTCCGGAAGTGGGTCGAAGGCGGGCACGTAGATCAGCAGCATCAGGGTCGCGGCGGCGGCGACCCAGTAACTCGCGAAACGGGGAAAGGTTGCTCGCAGGCCGGCGACGGCGCCGCAGAGAGCGAGGATCGGCAGCGCGTAGCTGCCGACGTGGTTCATCGTCCGCGAGGGGACGTTGCCGAACATCAAAAGGCCCCAGGCGGCGCACCCGATCGCGACCGCGATCCAGCAGGCGACGGCGAGGTCCCACTCCGGCGAGGGCGGCCGCTCGCGCCGGCGCCCCCAGAGCATCAAGAGCGGGGCGATCGCGAGCAGCCCCAACGAGGGCAGGAAACTGAAGAAGAGGACCTTGCGGACTTCCTTCACCACCTCGGTCGCGCCGCCCTCGTCTTCGGAGAACGCGAACCAGTCCTCGAAGTCGAAGTTGGGCGTGTCGCCGAGCATCGTCGCGAAGTTGAGGGCCTTGTTCTCGAGCGCGCCGCCGACGCCGGCCTCGCGGTAGGAGTCGACGATCGCCTCGCGGGTGCCGCGGGGGTCGACGTCGGTCACCCCGGCGAGGGACCACTTGACGACCCGGTTGCCCGGCGGCTGGTCCCATTTCTGGTAGGCCGACCACGGCGCCATGACGGCGAAGCCGACCAGCGCCGCGACCCCGACCCAGCGCCGGCTCGGCAGCCCCCGCCAGGCGGCGAGGAGGGCGAGCGGGATCGTCCCGAAGACGCTGGAGCCATGGCCCATCATCGCCAGCGCCAGGAGGCCGCCGACCAGCGCCCCCGCCCAGAGCTTGCCCCGCAGCTCCTCCCAGAGCGGCGTCAGGACCAGGGCCGCGGCGGCCAGCAGCATCGCCGCCGGCAGCAGCTTCGGCCAGACGTAGAAGCCGTTGACGATCGCCACCGGGCTGAGCAGGAC
>JALZHV010000091.1 GCA_030860625.1 Actinomycetota bacterium | reverse complement strand
CGAGGAAGGCAACGATCGGCACCACGTAGGCGGAGAGGTTGAAGCCCTCGCCCTCCGGCAGCGCCAGCACCTCCTCGCCGTACTCGGCGACCAAGGCGTCCTTGATCTGCTCCTCGCTCCTGCCTTCCTCGATCAGGCGGGAGATGAAGGCTTTCTGGCGCTGGGCCTGGGGCGCTTCGGCCAGCTGCAGGAGCGTCCCGCAGACCGGGCACATCACCTCTTCTTCGATCTCGATCAGCGTCACCTGTTCGGCCCCGGAAGCCGTCGGCGCCAGGGCGAGCGCGAGGAGCGCGAGGAGGATCGCCCGGACCCTCATGACTTCGCCTTCGGCAGCAGCGGCGCCACTTCCTCGCGCAGCCACTCCTCGCTGACGGGCCCCCGGGCCAGCAGCTGCACCCTGCCCCGCGGGTCGACGAGGAAGTTCTCGGGGACGCCGGTGGTGCCGTAGTCGTCGGCGGCGGAGCCGTCGCCGTCGCGCAGCTGCGGGTAGCTGAGCCCGTACTGCCGCACGAAGGCGCGACCGTCGCTGCTCAGGTCCTGGGTGTCGATCCCGAGCACGGTGAAGCGCGGCCCCCCGTGCCGGCGCTGGAACTCCTCCAGCGCCGGAGCCTCCTCGCGGCAGGGCTCGCACCAAGAGGCCCAGAAGTTGACCAGCACCCAGCGGCCCCGGTAGTCGACGAGCGATTCGGCGCCGTCGCCTTCGAGGCGGGGGAGGGAGCCGGTCGGTGCCGGCTCTCCCAGCTCGAGCGCGGATGATCCCTTGTTGACCAGCCCGAAGACGAGCAGGCCGACGAAGGCCAGCACGGCCAGCACCACGATGGAAGAGCGAACGCTCACGGACCGGGAAGGTTAGATCCAGCGGCCTCCCGGCAGCGCCCCCACGGCTTAGAATCAATTTCCACGCGGACGTAGCTCAGTTGGTAGAGCGCAAGCTTCCCAAGCTTGAGGTCGCGGGTTCGACCCCCGTCGTCCGCTTAGCTCGAAGCTTCTTGAGCGCGCCTCTATATACTCATCAGTAGCAGTAACCCTCCCGTTGCCTTGCCGAAGGATTCACGGAAGCGAGCTCTAAGCCCCCCCTCTCAGGGGGGGGCGCTCGCTCTTGCCGCATCCCGACCTGAAATCATTCCCCGCCGCCGGGAGGGGCACTCCCGGCCCGGAGGATGCGGAGGATGGCCAGTCGAGACAAAGGCGGACGTGCGCGGGGCACTCCCCAACCGCTCCGCGTGGTCAAACCCGCCGAACCCGACGTGATCGGGCCGCTGCGTCGCCAGGCGGCCGAGTTCGCCGCCGCCTCCGGGGCGGGGCGGGAGCTGGTGGCCGACGTGATGCTGGCTGTCTCCGAGGCCGCGACCAACGTCGTCAAGTACGCCTACGAGAGCCAGGGCGAAGGCGTGGTGGAAATGTCGGTGGCCGTGAACGGGAGCTGGCTGGAGATCGGGATCGGCGACCGTGGCAACAAGTGGTTCGAGGGCGAATCGACCGGCCTCGGCCTTGGCGTAACGATCATCGCCCGTCTTTGCGAGAGCCTGAAAATCGTTCAGGAGGGCACCGGCACCAAGGTGCAGATGCGCTTCGCCCTCCCGGGCTGACTAAGCCGCGGCGGCGATGGGCTGCCTCGACTCCTCCTCGACACGCTCGTCTCCCTCGACCGGGAGCCGGTAGAAGTGCTCGGTCGCGCCGCGTACCTGCCGCTCCCGCACCAGTTCGATCAGGCCGGCTTTGGCCAGCTCGGTGACGTGGTAGTTGGTGTTGCTGAGGGGGATCTGCAGCTCGTGGCTGAGGTCGCTGGGGGAGAGGACCCGGCCGCCGTCGATGCCGAGGATTTCGAGGATCGAGACCCGCAGCGGGTGGGCGGTGGCTCGCGCCAGTCGCTCCCAGTTCACTGGTACCGAGTCGTTTACAGAGTGACTAATTGGGGAAAGGCTGTTCTGGGTTGGCATAGGAGCAGTTTACCCAAAAATGTTGACGTGAACCATTAATTTTGGGTAGGTTCCGTGCTGTTGAAGATGATGCTGAGGAATCTCTCGGGAGGAGATATCTAGATATGGGCCGATTTGCAGGAGGGTTTCTCCTTTGTCTCGTGGCGATGCTGCTCGCCGCTTCCCCCGCCTTCGCCGGCGGCACGGAAGAAGTGATCGCTCCGAGCGACCCGCACAACCCTCAGGTCGACTCCGGCTGGCAGGCCGGGACCTGCAACAGCGAACCGGCCGACCCCGGGGCCCCGGGGGCGAAAGTCTGCTCGGTGGCGACGCCCCACATGTTCTTCGAACAGGCCGCCGGGCACCCGCACTTCGGCTTCACCCAGTTCATCGTCAAACACAGCAAAGGCACCCTGGGGCCGAAACCGGAAGCGGAAATCGCCCGGCTTCGGGTCGACCTGCCGGTCGGCCTCAACGTCAACCCGGGCGCGACGGAGCGCTGCCCGCTCGCGACCTTCAAAGCCGACCCCAAAGCCTGCCCGCCGGAATCGAACGTCGGCGACAGCTACGTCACCGCTGCCGACCCGACGCTCGGCGGCTCGGTCCCCCTCCACGCCGAGGTCTACAACGTCGAGCCGGTCCAAGGGGAGACCGCCCGCTTCGGACTCGAACTCGGGGGCAACGAGGTCTACCTCGAGGGTGACGTCAACTGGGCCGGCGACTACCACGAGGGCTTCACGATCGAGGTCCCGAAGGTCCTGCCCGCGGCCCTGGAAGGGTTCGTCCTGAAGAACCGGCTCGTCTTCAACGGCCGCGCCGGCAACGGCACCTTCATCACCACTCCCAGTACCTGCCTCGGCGAAGCCTTCACGGAATCCGGCAGCGCCTACTCGACCTGGCTCCGCGCCGCTTCCTATCCGCAGCTCGAAAACAAACCTCCTTATGAGGACTACGTCTGGCCGCAGAGCGCCGAACCGCCGCTCGAGTCGCCGATCCCGCCGGGCACCTCGCCGAAAGAATGCGAGTCGATCCCCTACGACCCCGAGCTGACGCTCGACCCCGGGACCGCCCAGACCAACTCCCCCGCCGGGGTGACGGTCGACATCGACATCCCGCACTACTCGCTGCTGGAAAGCGAGCAGCAGACCTCGACCACGAGGGAATCGAAAGTGACGCTGCCGCTGGGGATGGGCCTCAACCCCTCGGCCGCCACCGGCCTGCAGACCTGCACCGACGCCGAGTTCGGCAAAGGCACCAGCAACCCGGTCAAATGCCCGGAGGCCTCGCGGATCGGCACGGCGACGATCGACTCGCCGGCGTTGCCGACGAAAGAGGACGGCGAAGAGATGGAGGCTGCCGGCCCGGCTCTGAAAGGCCCCGTGTACGTCGGGCAGCAGCTCAGCCGCGACCCGCTCTCCGGCAACCAGTACCGGATCTTCATCAACGCGGTCTCGGAGCGCTACGGCGTCGACGTCCGCCTGATCGGCAACGTCAGCGCCGATCCGCAGACCGGCCAGCTGACCACCACCATCTCCGAGACCCCTCAAGCTCAGGTCGAGGAGTTCGTCGTGAAACTCGACGGTGGGCCGCGGGCCGCGGTCAGCAGCCCGCCCACCTGCGGTCCCAACAAAGGCGGCGCGGTGATGGTCCCCTGGTCGGAGCCCTGGGCCCACAACACCGCGACCCCCACCGACTCCTTCTCGATGACCGAGGCGCCGGGCGGCGGCAAATGCGCGAAAACGATGGCCGAGCGGCCCTTCGCTCCGTCCTTCGGCGCCGGGCCCGCGAGCTCGAAAGCCGGCGCCTTCAGCCCGGTCTCGATCAGCATCGCCCGCGCCGACGGCCAGCAGGAGCTGAAGGGCACCGACATCCTTCTCCCGCCGGGGATGACCGGCAAGCTGGCCGGGATCCCGTACTGCCCGGAGGGGGCGCTCGCGGCAGCGACCGGCAGGGCCGGCAACGACGAGAAAGCCAACTCCAGCTGCCCGGGTGAGAGCCAGGTCGGCGTCGCCACGGTGACCGCCGGCACCGGCCCCGCTCCCTACAAGATCGAGGGCAGCAAGGTCTTCCTCTCAGGTCCCTACAAAGGGGCTCCCCTATCCCTGGCAGTGATCACCCCCGCCACGGCCGGACCGTTCGACCTCGGCACGGTCGTGGTGAGGGTGGCCCTCTTCGTCGACCCGGAGACCGCGCAGATCCGCGCCGTCTCCGACCCGCTGCCGCACGTCTTCGGCGGCACCCTGCTCAACGTGCGCTCGGTCGACCTCTCGATGAACCGTCCGAACTTCACCCTCAACCCCACCAGTTGCGAGCCCTCCGCCACGACCGGTGCGCTCGCGGGTGGGGGTGGCGACCCCGCGAACCCGGCGGCCTACAGCTCCTTCCCGGTCTCCAGCCCCTTCCAGACCACGGACTGTGGGTCGCTCGGGTTCCGGCCCAAGCTCTACACCAAGCTGCTCGGCGGCCGCAAGGCGACGAAGCGGTCGAAGTTCCCGGCCTTCCGGGCGGTGCTGGTGGCCCGCGAGGGCGACGCCAACATCCGCCGCGCGGCGCTGACGATGCCGCACTCGCTGTTCCTCGAACAGAGCCACATCGGCACGATCTGCACGCGGCCGCGGCTTGCCTCCTCGACCTGTCCGAAACGCTCGGTCTACGGCCACGCGGAAGCGTGGAGCCCGCTGCTCGGCGAGAAGCTGGCCGGGCCGGTCTACCTGGTCTCCTCCGACAACGAACTGCCGGACCTGCTGGCCGACCTGCACGGCCAGGTCAACATCCGCCTGCGCGGGGTGATCAGCTCCAGCAACGCCCGGATCAAGACCGTCTTCAACACGGTCCCCGACGTTCCGGTCAGCAAGTTCGTGCTGCGGATGAAGGGCGGCAAGAAGGGCCTCCTGGTCAACTCCCGCAACCTCTGCGGGCACCCGAACAACGCCGTTCTCAACTTCAAAGCCCAGAACGGCAAGAAGCTGCGGGTGAAGCGCCAGCCGCTGCGCGTGCCGGGCTGCAAGGGCAAGGCGAAGAAGAAGTCGAAGAAGAACAGCGGCCGTTAACGCCTTAACGATTAGTGCTCGGCGCGGCTGGGTACGGACCTGTCAGGTGAGGAACCCAGTCGCGCAAACCCTTCTGCTCGCGATCGCTCTGGCGATCGCGCTGGTCGCGCCCGCACAGGCGGGGGAAGTCGTCTTCTCGCCGCAGAACAACCCGCCGAACTCGACCGACGGCTGGCAGGCCGGCACCTGCATCGACCCCTTCTGCGCGCCGGACAGCCCGAAAACGGCCTTCTACGAAACCGCCGCCGGCCACCCGCCGTTCGGGATCACCCAGTTCATCGTCCGGCACAAAACCGAACTGACCCACGAAGAACCGGAAGTCGACATGAAGACGCTGCGGGTCGACCTGCCGGTCGGCTTGAGCGTCAACCCGGGCGCGACCCCGCAGTGCGAGCTGGGGGAGGGGCAGCACCCGAACGTCACGACCTGCCCGCCGAGCAGCAAAGTCGGCGACAGCTACGTCACCGTCTCCCCCGAAGGCGTCCCGCTGGCGCCGCCGATCACCCTGCCGCCGATCCCCGTCTTCAACCTGAAGCCGAAATTCGGCCAGCCGGCCCGCTTCGGGTTCAGCGTCCCCAACCCGGTCATCGTCGAGCCGCCCAGCGACGTCTACCTGGAAGCCGACGTCGCCTGGGACTTCGACTACCACGAGGGATTCACGATCCACGTCCCCAAGAGCGCGGGGATAAGGCTGCTGAAAAACCGCCTGATCTTCGAGGGGCAGTCGCATGTGCCGCCCGGCGTCGGCTACTTCCTGACGACGCCGAGCACCTGCTTCGACCCGTCGCAGCCCGGCCGCACGCACACCTACTCGACCTACGCGCGGGCCGACTCCCTGCAGAACCCCGACCCGGCCTTCCCGAACGGCTCCCCGTACGTGGAGTCGCCGCTGCCGCCCGGGACCAGCCCGAAAAGCTGCAACACGATCCCCTTCAACCCCAGCATCGCGGTGGATCCCGGGACCAAACAGGTCGACTCCCCCGCGGGCGCCGTCACCGAACTGAAACTGCCGGTCGAACCGAACCCGGCGGGCCAGGAAACTTCGACGCTGAGGGTCGCCCGGGTGACCCTGCCGCAGGGGATGGGGCTCAACCCCTCCGCCGCCAACGGGCTGAAAGCGTGCACCGACGCTCAGTTCGGGAAAGGCACCCGCAACCCGGTCGCCTGTCCGGCCGAGTCGAAAATCGGCACCGCGATCCTGACCACCCCGCCGCTGCCGGAGGGGCCGCTGGTCGGCAACGTCTACGTCGGCAACCAGCTCAGCCGCGACCCGCTCTCGGGCAACCTCTACCGGAT
>JALZHV010000090.1 GCA_030860625.1 Actinomycetota bacterium | reverse complement strand
CCACCGGGGAGCGGCTGGCTCGGCTGGCCGCCGAGGTGGCCGGATGCCGGCGGTGCCCGCGGCTGGTCGCCTGGCGGGAGCAGGTGGCCCGCGAGAAGCGGGCGGCGTTCGCCGACGAGGAGTACTGGGGCCGTCCCGTCCCGGGCTTCGGCGACCCCCGCGCCCGGGTCTTCCTGCTCGGACTGGCGCCGGCAGCGCACGGTGGCAACCGGACCGGGCGGATCTTCACCGGCGACCGCTCCGGCGACTGGCTCTACGCCTCCCTGCACCGCACCGGCTTCGCCAACCAGGCGGAGTCCGAGTGGCGCGGCGACGGGCTCGAGCTGCGGGACGCCTACATCACCGCGACGGTCCGCTGCGCGCCGCCGGCCAACAAGCCCACCCCCGAGGAGCGCGACAACTGCCTCCCCTACCTGCACCGCGAGCTGCAGCTGCTCGAGCGCTGCCAGGTGATCGTCGCCCTCGGCGCGTTCGGCTGGGACGGCTTCCTGCGCGCGGCGCGGGCGCTGGGCGAGGAGGTGCCCCGCCCGAAGCCGAAGTTCGGCCACGGCGCCGAGGCCAAAGTCGGGCGCTGGCGGCTGCTCGGCTGCTACCACCCGAGCCAGCAGAACACCTTCACCGGGACGCTGACGGTGCCGATGACCGACGCGATCTTCGAGCGGGCACGCTCCCTAGTCTCCTAGGGTCTCTCTCAAGAAATTCGGGGTATTGTCGGAACCCTCTCCCGCATCGGCCTGGTCTCTTCTGCAACCAGTTCAACCAGCCAAGGAGAGACCTTGCTCAGGCCACGGATCAAGCGGACGACGGAGGAGATCGAGACGCCGGAAGGCGACGTCTACCTGCTGCGGGCGAGCGCCGACAGCGATATCCGGATCGAGCAGCCCGACGCGGAGGAACGTCGCCTGCTCGCCGCCCTCGACGGCGCCCGCACCGTCGAGGAGCTGCGCGCGGAGTTCGGGGCCAAGGCGGTCGACGACGTGATCGCGCAGCTGCGGGAGCTCGAGGTCGTCGAGGACGCCGCCGACGACGAGCTGATCCCTCCCGAGGAGTGGGACCGGTTCGATCGCCAGCTGCGCTACTTCAGCGACGTGGGGGCGGAGGGGCTGCCTCCGTCGGAGTGCCAGCGGCGGCTGCGCGAGGCGAAGGTCGCGGTGCTCGGGGTCGGCGGGCTCGGCAGCTGGGCGGCCTGGGCGCTCAACTGCTGCGGCGTCGGCGAGATGTGGCTGATCGACGGCGACCGGGTCGAGATCAGCAACCTCAACCGCCAGATCCTCTACACGGAGTCGGACCTCGGCCTGCTCAAGGTCGAGTGCGCGGCGGCCCGGCTGCGCGCCTTCAACCCCGCGGCGCGGATCGTCGCGACGGCGCGGCGGCTGGAGAGCGAGGCCGACGTCGCCGAGTTCGTCGCCGGCGCCGACGTCGTCATCGACGCCGCCGACTGGCCGGTCCACGACATCGAGCGCTGGTGCAATGCGGCCTGCTTCGCGGCCGGCATCCCCTACATCACGATGAGCCACTTCCCGCCGGTCGCCCGGGTGGGGCCGCTCTACGTGCCAGGGAAGACCGGCTGCTTCTCCTGTCAGGAGATCGCCTACCGACGCGAGTACCCGCTCTTCGACATCGCCGTCGAGCAGCGCCGGGCGAAGCCGAGCCCGGCGGCGACGCTGGGACCGGCCTGCGGGCTGATCGGCGGCCAGGTCGCGCTCGAGGCGATGCACCTGCTGACCGGGCTGAGCCGGCCGGCGACCCAGGGAGTCGCCCACATCTACGACCTGCGGACGATGGAGGTCAAGCGCGAGCCGGTGGTCCCGCAGCCGGACTGCCCCGTCTGCGCGCAGATGCAGCCGGACCGCGCGGAGGCCGTCGAGGAAGGGAACGGGGCCGCCGGGTAGGTTTGCGGCGATGCGGCCCGCCTCCTGCCTCGCGCTCCTCGTCGCCCTCGCCCTGCTGGGCGGCTGCGGCGACTCCTCGGAGGAGACGACCACCTCCGCCCCGGTCGAGGGAAAGGCCCCGACGGAGAGGGTGCGAGCGGCGTGGGAGCGGAGCCCGGACTGCGAGCGGCCGCCGGAGGCGTCGCGCTGGGGCTGCTCGGTCGGCGCCTACCGCTGCCAGGCCGTCGTCACCGGCCGCGGCTGGTCGGTCAGCTGCGCGAAGCCGGGCGAGTCGATCGCCTTCAGGGTCCGCCCCGGCTGACCCGGTTGCCGGCGAGGCGCGCCGAGGGGTCGAAGAAGAGCGCCAACCAGAGGAAGGGCGCCACCCCGGGTGCGAAGAACGCGAGCGGCGCCGAGAGCAGGAAGACCGCAGCGATGTAGGCGCTGCGGACCTGGCTTTCGCGGTGGGTCCGGTCGTCGGTCGTGGTGAGGCCGCGGCGGCGGGCGTCGGCGCCCATCAGCAGGCCGACCAGGACGACGAACGCAAGGTTGACCGAGTAGACGACGACCGCGGTCGTCTCGCCCCCGTACTCGCCGAGCACCTCGCTGCTGAAGGGGATGAGGACGACCCAGCCGAGGTAGAGCAGGTTGAGCCCGAGCAGCCGCCCGTCGAAGGCGTCGACTTCACCGAAGAAGCGGTGGTGGACGACCCAGAAGCGGCCGATCACGGCGAAGCTGATCGCAAACGCGAAGAAGTTTTCCCGCTGGTCCCAGAGCGCGTCGTCGATCTCCCCGCCACTCAACCCTTTTTCGATCCCCAGGTTCAGCACCAGCAGCGTGATCGCGATCGCGAAGACCCCGTCGCTGAAAGCGACGATCCGCGAGAACTCGATCTCGTTCCCCTCGCGCTGCTTCGCCGCCCGCTCTCTCACCACGCCCGGATCATCTCCTCCAGCCGCGACGGAACCGAGAGCCAATCCCTCCTAGAATGGTCGGAGCGCGCCGGCGTAGCTCAGTTGGTAGAGCACTTCATTCGTAATGAAGGGGTCACCGGTTCAAGTCCGGTCGTCGGCTCTAGCCCGACCCTGCCATCTGGCGAGCCAACTCATTCGCCTGCTTTGACCAAGCGATCCCTTCGACAAGAAGATCCTCGGGATCGCGAGCGGCGTCCTCGATCAGCCGGTAGCGGCGCCATTCCGCCGCGGCAAGGCCGTCATTGCCTCGAGCTTCCGCTTCTTTGGCTCGACTGCTCGCCTCGCTGAGTCTCTGCTGGTGATCCATGAGGAAAGGGTAATTCGGGATTACTTCTTCTTTTTCTGGCGGCGTTCGAGGACTTCGCCGAAGGCGGTCTCGATTTCGGTGGTGAGGCTGAGGCGGAAGGTGGCGTTGAGGGCGTCGAAGGCGAGGGGGCGGAGGCGGCCGATGGCGGCGATGATCTCCTCCCAGCCCTCCTCGGGGCGGCCGGCATCGTCGAAGGGCTTCCAGACTTTCTCGACGAAGAGGTCGACGAAGGTGCGGGCCGAGGAGTGGGCGTTGCGGGTGAGTTTCTCGATCACGGCGAGGGCGTCGGGAAGCTCGATGCCCATCGCCAGGACTTCCTCGGCGGCGCGGACCAGGGCGGGGCTGGGCGCTTCGTAGCGCTCGTCGCCTATGTCGACTAGAAGGCCGAGTTTTTTCGCTTTCTCGATCAGGCGGTCGTCGTCGGTGCCGAATTTCTCCGCCAGTTCCTCACGCGTGTAGACCTCGGGCGCCTCGGTAGCGAAGGGGGCGGTGACCGCCTGGCGCAGGCCGACGAAGCGGTCGGCGTCCTCCCCGTGCTCGCCGATCAGGCGCGAGATCGCGCTCAGCTTGAACCCCTCGGCCTGCATCTCCTGGATCAGGCGCAGGCGGGCGACGTGCTCGGGCCCGTAGTAGCCGACCCGGGAGCGCACCTCGGGCGGCGGCAGCAGGCCGCGCGACTGGTGGTTGCGGATGTTCCGCACCGACATGCCCGTCTCGTAGGCGAGCTGCTCGACGGTGAGATTCGCCTCCGAGGGCGGGGAATCGGCGGCGGGATCGGCTTTTTTGGCCATGTGACGATTCTACCCCTTGAATGTAACCTCATTTGAGGTAACGTTTATGTGGGAACAAGCTTTCTGCAATCCACTTCAAGGATCCCCTCATGGACATCGACTTCGCCACGCTTCTCGCCGCTGCCTCCCCTCCCGCCGGAGGCGCCGAGCTCGCCCAGATCGCGATCGCCACCTTCGCCGCCTCGATCGTCACCGCCGCCCTCCTCTTCCTCGGCTTCGGCCACCGCACCGGCCGCACCCAGGTCCTGCAGCGCCTCGCCGACCACGCCGAAAAGGCGTCCGGCATGCCCGGCTGGGTCTCCTTCCCCTCCGTGATCGCGACCGTCTCGCTGCTCACCGCCCTCTTCGGCATGTACTGGGACATCTCCCTGCACATCGACAACGGCCGCGACGCCGGGCCGCTCGCCAACCCCGCCCACTACTTCATCCTCATCGGCCTCTTCGGCATCTTCAGCGCCGGCTTCTTCGCGATGGTCCTCCCCCGCGAGCGTCCCAGCACCGTCGCGATCCGCCTCGGGCGCGACTGGTGGGCCCCGCTCGGCGGCGTCCTGATCTGCGCCTGCGGCGCCTTCTCGCTGATCGGCTTCCCGCTCGACGACGTCTGGCACCGCCTCTTCGGCCAGGACGTGACCCTCTGGGGCCCGACCCACCTGATGCTGATCGGCGGCGCCGCGATGACCCTGGTCGGGATCGCGGTGCTGACCGTCGAGGGCCTGCGCTCGAACGCCTCCGCCGAGACGCCGATCAAGGAGCTGCTCCACACCCGGATAGCCCGCGCGATCGCCCTCACCGGCGGCCTCCTGCTCGGCCTCTCCACCTTCCAGGCCGAGTTCGACTTCGGCGTCCCCCAGTTCCAGCTGATCTTCCAGCCGATGCTGCTGATGCTGGCCGCCGGCGTCGGCCTCGTCCTGGCGCGCGTCTACGCCGGCCCCGGCGCGGCGCTCGGCGCGGCCGTCTTCTTCATCGTCCTCCGCGGGCTGCTTGCCGTCGCGATCGGGCCGGTGCTCGGCCAGACGATGCCCCACTTCCCGCTCTACGTCG
The DNA here is from genome assembly GCA_030860625.1 of Actinomycetota bacterium. GTDB lineage: Bacteria > Actinomycetota > Thermoleophilia > Solirubrobacterales > 70-9 > VAYN01. Next base: position 1,316 of record JALZHV010000090.1, on the reverse strand, counting down.
CCGAGGCCCTCGTGGTCGAGGCGGTCGCCCTCTTCGTCTCGACGCGGCAGCCGCTGCGCTTCGGCCTCGTCTCCGGGATCGGGATCGGCACCTTCGGCCTCGCCGCCGAGTTCGCCTGGTCGCACCTGTGGATGCCGCTGCCCTGGCCCGAGTCGGCCCTGCCGGAAGTGGTTGTGGTCAGCCTCGCCGCGGCGATCGCCAGCGCCACGATCGGCGCCTGGATCGGCGCCCATCTCTCCCTCGAGCCGCCCGAGCGCTCGCCGCTGCTGCGCCGCGCCGCCGTCTGCAGCGCCGCGGTCTTGGCGGCCCTGGTCGGCTACGGCCTCTACACGCCGACTCAAGAGGGGGTCAGCGCCCAAGTGTCTCTGCAAGAGGTGGGCGGCACCGGCGGGCGCGAAGTGAACGCGGTCGTGCGGCTCGACCCGCCTGACGCCGCCGCGGACGCGGAGTGGTTCGACGTCACCGCCTGGCAGGGCGGCGGCCTCGTGGTCGCACCCCTGGAGCAAACCGGCCCCGGTGTCTACCGGACGACCGAGCCGGTTCCCGTCCACGGCAACTGGAAGTCGCTGATCCGTCTGCACGAGGACAACTCGCTGACGGCGCTGCCGATCTTCCTGCCGCGCGACGAGGCGATTCCGGTTGGCGAAGTCCCCGCTCCGCCGCAGTTCACCCGCAGCTTCGGGGACGAGCACAAACTGCTGCAGCGCGAGCAGAAAGGCGGCGCCCCCCTGATCGTCGCCATGGCCTACTCGGTGGTTGCCGGGGTCACGCTCTCGCTGCTGGTCCTGCTCGCCTGGGCGCTGCACCGGCTCGCGGTCGACCTGCGGCCGGCGCCGCTCTGGCGACGGCTGCGCACCCGCGCCCTCGGTCTCCAGCACGGCGGTGGCAGGTGATCCTGCCGCTCGCCCACCACAGCGCCCTGGTGGCGCTGCCGGTCTTCGCGCCGGCCCTGGTGGTGATCCTCTTCCTCCTCGTCCACCGTCGCCGCGAGAAGCGGCGGTGGGAAGCGGAAGAGGCCGGCACCGAAGGCTAAGGCGCGGACGCGGCCAGGGTCTGCTCGATCGCCTCGGCGTAGGGGCCGTGCAGGGTGGCCCGCGGGATCGGGATCTCCACGCCGTAGGCCTCCCGCATCGCCTGGCTCAGAGTCCGTTTGAAGGCCTGGCCGTGCCAAGCCAGAGGCTCGGCGGCGCGGCCGACATGGAGGTGGACCAGCTCGTGCAGCAGGGTCTCGAGCACGTCGCCGGGGCGGATGCCGGGGTAGGCGGTGACTGAGAGGCGGAACTGGCTCGGGACCGCGAAGCCGAGGCGGTCGGGGC
>JALZHV010000387.1 GCA_030860625.1 Actinomycetota bacterium | reverse complement strand
CGTCAAGACCTCCTTCGCGAGCTCCCGGTAGTAGCTGGCCGCGTTGCCGTCGGGATCGTACTTGAGCACCGACGAGCCACGCACGGGCGCCTCGGCGAACTTGATCGCCTTGCGGATCCTTGACTTGAAGACGAGCTCGCCGAAGTTCTCCTCCAGGATCTCGACCGCCTCCTTCGCGTGCACGGTCCGCGAGTCGAGCATCGTCGGCAGGATCCCCTCGATCCGCACGTCGGGGTTGAGGTTCTCCTGGATCATCCGCAGCGTATTCTGAAGCTGGACGAGGCCGCGCATCGAGAGGTACTCGCACTGGACCGGGACGATCACCTTGTTGGCGGCGGTGAGCGCGTTGATCGTCAGCAGGCCCAGACTCGGCGGCGTGTCGATGCAGACGTAGTCGTAGTCGCCGGCGACCTCTTTCAGCGCTTTCTCAAGCGAGCGCTCGCGGCCGATCTTGGTGCTCATCGCGATCTCGGCGCCGGCCAGGTCGATCGAGGCGACGGCGATGTCGATCTCCCGCTTGACGATGATCTCGGAGATCGGCATGTCGTTGACGAGCACGTCGTAGAGGCTCTTCTCGACCTTGTCGGGGTCGATCCCCTGGCTCATCGTCAGGTTCCCCTGCGGGTCGAGGTCGATGCAGAGCACCCGGTAGCCGGACTCGGCGAAGGCCACGGCCAGGTTCAGGGTCGTCGTCGTCTTGGCGACGCCGCCCTTCTGGTTGGCGAAGGCGATCACCTCCGCCGTCTTCACCGGCACCTCTTCTTCAGCTTTTTTCTCGTTGAGGAAGTCGAGCCGCGTCGGCGCGATCAAATCGATCGCCTTCATCCGCGCATCCCCCTCTTCCTCGGGCTCCTCCGCATTCACAGCCGGCTCCTTAGGAGCAGCCACCTCAGCCTCCGGCGCCGGCGCGGGCTGCTCGTCAACCGGAGCCGCGTCTGCCACGGGTGGCGTCGTAGGGGGTACCACCACCTGCTCTGCAGGTGGTGGTGGGTCCCCTGCGGCGACAGGACCCGTGGCCCGAGCCCCCTCGTCCTGAATCGGCTCGTCCCTCAGCTCCTCAATGTCGACCCGCGGCTCTTCCACCGCCCGCTCAGGCACAAGTTCCTCCATCCTCTGGAGGTCTTCGACGATCGGATGCTCGTCCTGGACGTCGACAGGGGCAGGCTTCGGCTTCTTTCGGCTTAGAAATCCCATTGCGCGGTTATTCGTATGGAGGCCGGTTTTTCCTGCCGGCTCTCCGAATTGCTAGGAATTGCCCCGATCCCCGACCTTCTCGACAAGCGACTGGTCATCGTCACCGGCAAGGGTGGCGTCGGCAAGACGACCGTTGCGGTGGCCCTCGGGCTGCGCGCGGCCGCCGAAGGCAAGCGGACGATCGTCTGCGAGGTCGCCGCGCAGGAGAACGCCTCGCGGATGTTCGAGCACACCGCCGTCGGCTTCCACGAGGTCGAGATGGAGGAGAACCTCTGGTCGATCTCGATCGACCCCGACGAGTCGATGCGCGAGTACGTGCTGCTGCAGCTGAAGGTGCGGGCAATGCGGGACATGCTCTTTCGCAGCCGCATCTTCAATTACCTGGCCGCCGCGACCCCGGGGCTGAAGGAGCTGGTGACGATCGGGAAGATCTGGGAGTTGGCCCAGCTCGACCGCAAGGTCAAGTCCGGGCGCAAGTACGACCTGGTGATCGTCGACGCCCCCGCCACCGGGCACGGCGTCGGCTTCCTGCAGACGCCGCGCACCTTCGCCTCGATCGCCCGCGTCGGCCCGATCCACTCGCAGGCGGAAACGCTCGACCGCTTCATCACCGACCACGAGCACACCGGCACCGCGATCGTCGCCCTGCCCGAGGAGATGCCGGTCAACGAGTCGGTGAGCCTGGAGCGGGACCTGCGCGAAGAGGTCGGGGTCGCGGTCGACCGCGTCTACCTCAACGGCCTCTACCCCGAGCGCTTCAAGAAAGAAGAGGCGGAGAAGCTGGCGCAGGTGGCCGAGAGCGAGAACGGCGCTGCGCGAGCGGCGGCCCGGGCGGCGCTCTCGGAGTACGGGCGGGCGCGCTCGCAGCGCCAGCAGCTCTCGCGCCTGAAAAAAGGCGTCAAGGCCCCGGTCAAAACGCTCCCCTTCCTGTTCGAGCCCGAGCTCGACGTCGAGGCGGCGCGGAAGCTGGCGGGGAGGCTCTCCTGATGGCGTCGGTCGGCGAAGTCCTCGAGGGCAAGTCAGTCTGCATCTGCGCCGGCTCGGGCGGCGTCGGCA
>JALZHV010000089.1 GCA_030860625.1 Actinomycetota bacterium | reverse complement strand
GCCGCGGTGACGGCGCGGCCGTCGACCTCGTCGCCTGCGGCCAGCAGCTTGCCGAGCGCCGAGTCTGGGGCGCGCTCAGCCGCCGCCCGCCCCTCCTTCCCCAATGCGGTCCCCGAGGCGAGAACCTCGACGCAGCCGCGGTTGGGGCAGCTGCCCTGGCAGGGGGGGCCGTCCTCCTGGATCACGGTGTGGCCGAGCTCCGCCCCCGCGCCGGTCGAGCCGCGGTAGAGCTCGCCGCCGAGGATCAGGCCGCCGCCGATCCCGGTGCCAACGGTCAGCATCACCATGTGCGGCTTCCCCCGCCCGGCCCCGAACAGGTACTCGGCGTAGGCGGCGACGGTGGCGTCGTTGTCGACGTAGACCGGCAGGCCGGTTCGCTGGGAGACGAGATCGCGGAGCGGGACTTCGGTCAGCGGCAGGTTGACGGCGGCGATGGCGACGCCGCGCTCGTGGTCGATCGTGGCCGGAACTCCGAGGCCGACGGCTTCGACCCCCGGTCGCGCCTCGCGCGCCGCTTCCACCTCGCGGACCAGCATCTCGACCAGCTCGTCCTCGCTCTGGCCGGTCGAGGCCCCGCGGCTCTCGTAGACCGGCTCGGTGCCGGAGAGGACCCCGACCAGCATCTTCGTGCCGCCGAGATCGACCCCGATCGTCTCGCCGGTGCTCACGAGGAGCCGGAGGGGGGAAGGCGGACGACCGAGTGCATCGCCATGATTTCTAGCCTTTCATGACCCCCGGCGACGAGCAGCGGCCCCCAGAGCCGCCCGAATACAACGTCTACCGCTCCCGCAAGGGGCTGTTTTCGCGCCTGAAAGGCGCGGATTTGTCCGGGCTGCGCGACCGTGCAAAGTTGCCTTCACGCCGGCCGCGGGGCGGCGGCGGGCCGCGCCTGCCACGGGGACCGCGCGGCTCGTTCGGTGCCCGGCGCATCCTCAAATGGCTCGCCCTGGCCGCCTTCGGCTGGATCCTGATCAGCTTCCTCGCCTTCGCGATCTCCGCCCAGATCCAGTCCTTCAAGCTCTCCGGCGAAGCAACGAAGGAGCTGAGCGGCAGCGGGGTGCTGCTGCCGAGCGCGCAGACGATCCTCGTCCTCGGCACCGACGCGCGGCCGCCCGGCAGCGGCGACAAAGAGGTCTCCGAGAAGTGCTTCGAGCAGCAGTCGCGCGGCGAGAAACCCCACGACGGCTGCTTCGAAGGCGAATTCCGCGCCGACACGCTGATGCTGATCCGCGCCGGCGGCGGCGCCTTCCGCAAACTCTCGATCCCCCGCGACGCCTTCGCCGAGATCCCCGGCCACGCTCCGACGAAGATCAACGCCGCCTTCGCCTACGGCGGCGCGGCGCTGCAGATCAAGACGATCGAGCAGTTCCTCGGGATCGAGGTCGACCACGTCGCGATCGTCGACTTCACCGGCTTCGAAGACCTGATCGACGCCCTCGGCGGGGTCGAGGTCGACCTTCCGCGCAAGCTCTGCGCCGACATCTCCGGCGGCGCCGGCGGCGGCCAGGGCGGGGTCACCCTGCGGCTGAAGAAGGGCGAGAACACCCTCGACGGCCAGAAGGCCCTCGCCTACTCCCGGATCCGCAAGCTGAGCGAATGCCCCGGCCCGGGCAAGAGCGCCTTCAGCTTCGGCTACGACGACATCGACCGCGAGCGGGCCCAGCAGGAAGTGATCAACGGGATCAAGGGCCGCCTCACCGACCCGCTCCGCCTTCCCTACAACTTCGTCAAGGGCCCGATCATCGGCTGGCAGGCGCCGAAGGCGTTCGTCAGCGACATGGGCTTCCTGACGATGCCGCAGCTGGTCCTCGCCGCCGCGATCGGCGGCAGCTCGCCCGCCGAGATCCTCTGCGGCACCGAGCAGACCGAATGCGGCGAAGGCCCCGAAACCGGCTCGATCGAAGTCCCCGAGGCCGAACGCCAGCGCGCCGTCGACCGCTTGCTCAACGGCTAGTCGGCCTGTTTCGTCCCGACCAGCGCGGAGACGATCAGGGCAGTGAAGCCGGCGGCGAGGGAGCCGGCGGTGAACTTCAGGTCGTCGCCGGAAGACTGGCCGGTGGCGAGGACTTCGACCGCGATCCACTCGCCTAGGCCGAGGACCAACAAGACCATCAATGCGTACGCACGCGCCGCAATGGTGTACCAGCGGCTCAGTTTCTTGACCTCTTTCTCGGCGAACTGCAGCTCTGCCGGTAAATCCGGAATCGCCTGGTGGCGCGTGAAGTAGCGCTGCTCGATCGCCAGCGCCAGCAGCAGCACCGGGATGATCTGGGAGACGGCTTCGAAGTACTCCTCTTTCGCTTGCCCCTCGACCAGCAGCGCGATTGCGAAGAAAGCGGCGAGCGGCAGCAAAATCGCGCTCAGGGCAAGAAGGAACTTCCCCATCCAGAAGAGGCGCCTGGAACGGGCGAGGCTCTCCGAAATCATGCTCGGAGCGTCCCATCCACCCCGGACGCGTGACGCCGCTCAGTCGGCGCTGGCCGCAGCCGGCTTCGAGTCGGATGACTTCAACTCGCTCTTGCCGGAATCCGACTTCGAGGCCGAGGAGCCCGAGTCGGAGCTCGATGAGCTCGACTCCGACGAGCCCTCGGAAGAGCCGCCGTTGCCGCCGCCGGTCTTGCGCTTCCCGTAGTCGGTGTTGTGGAAGCCGGAGCCCTTGAAATGGATCGCCGGCGGGGTCAGCACGCGCACCGCGGGGGCGCCGCACTCCTCGCACTCGGTCAGGGCCTCGTCGGTCATCTTCTGGATCGCCTCGAAGACGTGACCGTTCTCGCATTTGTACTCGTAGATCGGCATGACGGCCGGGGATTATCGCAGCCGCTACCGTTCCCGCCATGGGAGCTACCGAGCAGGGACGCCCGACCGAGGTCTCGATGGAGGAGATCGTCGCGCTGTGCAAACGGCGCGGCTTCGTCTTCCCGTCCTCGGAGATCTACGGCGGCCTCGGCTCGACCTACGACTACGGCCACTACGGCGTCCTCCTCAAGAACAACGTCAAAGCTGAGTGGTGGCGGGCGATGCTGCAGGAGCGCGACGACATCGTCGCCCTCGACTCGGCGATCCTCCAGCACCCGCGCGTCTGGGAGGCCTCCGGCCATCTCGAAGGCTTCACCGACCCGCTCGTCCAGTGCCTCGGCAAGTGCAAGCGGCGCTGGCGCGAGGACCATCTGCGCGAGGCGGTCGAGGCCGAAGGTGGCGACCCCAGCGCCGAGCTGCGCTGTCCCGAGTGCGGTGGCGAGCTCTCCGAGCCGCGCCAGTTCAACCTCATGTTCGAGACCCACGTCGGCCCGGTCGCCGAGGAGGGCTCGACCGTCTACCTGCGCCCGGAGACCGCCCAGGGGATCTTCCTCAACTTCAAGAACGTGCTCAGCTTCGCCCGTAAGAAGCCGCCGTTCGGGATCGCCCAGATGGGCAAGTCCTTCCGCAACGAGATCACCCCCGGCAACTTCATCTTCCGCACCCGCGAGTTCGAGCAGATGGAGATGGAGTACTTCGTGCCCCCGGCCGAAGCCGAAACCTGGCACCAGCACTGGATGGCCGAGCGCGAGCGCTGGTACACCGAGCTCGGCATCCGCCCCGACTTCCTCCGCGTCCGCGCCCACGGTGCCGACGAGCTCTCCCACTACTCCTCGGCGACGAGCGACATCGAGTACCTCTTCCCGATCGGCTGGTCGGAGCTGGAGGGGATCGCCAACCGCGGCGACTTCGACCTCACCCAGCACGCCAAGTTCTCCCGCGAGAAGCTCGAGTACTTCGACCAGCAGACCAAAGAGCGCTACGTCCCCCACGTGATCGAGCCCGCCGCCGGGGCCGACCGCGCCACCCTCGCCTTCCTCGTCGACGCCTACGAGGTCGAGGAGGTGGAGGGCCGCCAGCGCACCGTCCTGCGCCTGCACCCGCGCCTCGCCCCGGTCAAGGTCGCCGTCCTTCCCCTCGTCTCCAAGGAGGGGATGCCGGAGAAGGCGCGCGAGATCTTCCAGGACCTGCGTCGCCGCCTCCCCACCGAGTTCGACGAGGGCGGCTCGATCGGCAAGCGCTACCGCCGCCAGGACGAGATCGGCACCCCCTGGGGCATCACCGTCGACCACCAGACGATGGACGACGACACCGTCACCCTCCGCGACCGCGACTCCCTGGAGCAGGTCCGCGTCCCGATCGAGGGCCTCGGCGACGAGCTGGTGGGGCGCCTGGAAGCGCCCTGGCGCAGCCCGAAGCTGGACTGAGAAGCCAGCACTTACGCTCGCCCGAACGAGCGCTTAGTGGATTTAGACCCTCTAGAAAGGTATCCTTTACCAATGCGGGGGAAGAAGATAGGGGTCCGTAAAGGGACCATCTTCGTCGTTGTTTTTTGCGCCATCCTGATGGCGCTCCCCACTGGGAATGCGTTCGCGCTTAACACCGTGTCCCTCCGGCCGAACGTCGATATTGGCTTTCCTGCCACCGGTGACTGGGCCATTGTGGGAGCGACGACGTATTGGGATGCGCTTGACGACGTCATCGAACAACCTCAAATACCGACCAACAGCAACTACATCAAGCACCTCACGAAAAAGGGCAGACCTCAGGTCGGCCTAACTACGACGCCCCTCCTAGGCCGGGATGTCTTAAGTGCAAAAGCGTGGTTTTACGCTCCCACTAGCAAGCAGGTAACCACTGCCGTGATGAACGGTGAAACCGTTATGGCTTCCAGGGAGGCTAGAAGTCCAGGCTGGCACTCTGTCCCATTTACTTTGAACGGAACCCAGAGTCAGCTGGATAACCTGTCCTTGAAGTTCGAAGCTTCAAGTGAAGCTGGTGGCGAAGTCTATGCAGCGTATGTAGTGCTTCAACTGCAAGACCATCCCAAGGTCTATTGGGGCGCGTGGATGAATGGTGACATTTACGGGCCGGGGTTCACCGATGCACCTTGGGACGAAGACACCTGGGAAACATTCGAAAACCATGCTGGCAAGTCTCTGTCACTGGTTCACTTCGGGCAACCACCCCCGTGGATCCAGCCTAAATTCGAGCCGACGCCCTTTGATTTGACTTACAAAAAAGGTGCCATCCCGCTGGTAGACATGGCAAACGATTTAGACCATTTTCCGATTCACGTTTCTCTGCGAGAAATAGATGAAGGAAAAGTCGACGCTGCTTGGACCAGCTGGGCCAAAGAAGTTGCTGCGTACGGTAAACCGTTCTTTCTCAGATGGGATTGGGAGATGAACGGCGACTGGTTTCCCTACGGGAAAGAGATGCAGAAAATCAATAGCGAAAGCCCAGCGGTTGAAGACAAGCGACTTTTCACGCGGGTGTGGGAACGGCTTTGGAACCTCTCGATGGCAGCTGGCGCTAAAAACATCACTTGGGTCTGGTGTCCCAATGTCATCTATCCGGGCAGCGGCGATTTGGGATATCTCAATCCTGGATCACCATATGTGGATTGGAACTGCATCGATGGATACAACCGGGGTGGCTCGTCTTGGCAGACCTTTTCACAGGTATTTTCAGCTACCTATAACCAACTCGATAACAAGCCGATCATGATCGCCGAGACGGCATCGAGCGAGTTTGGTGGATCCAAGGCTGCGTGGATAAAGGACGCACTCAAAACTCAAATCCCCATCAACTTCCCGAAAATTCGTGCAATCGCTTGGTTCAACTGGAACGTTAAAGGGGATTGGGTAATTGAGTCCAGCCCATCGGCGACGACCTCTTTCGCGAGTGCAATAAGTTCGCCTTTTTACGCACCTGGTGAATTCGGCAGCCTTCCTCCTCTCACCAAAATTCAACCCCTGCCTTAGGGACGTAGTTGAGAAGGCGCGTATTTCTTTGATTGCAGTTCAGCCCCCGCCGCTCTAGGTTGGCGGGGATGGAAACCAGCCTCTTCCGCGACCGCGACTTCCGCCTAGTCGCCGGGTCGGTGGGTCTCTCCGCGCTCGGCGACTGGGTGGCGATCGTCGCGCTGGGGCTGTTCATCGGCGATCAGACCGACTCCGGGTTCCTCGTCGCGGCGCTGTGGATCTGCCTGTTCGGGCCGTCGGTGGTCGTCTCCGGGTTCGCGGGGATGCTGGTCGACCGGGTGGAGACGACGCGGCTGCTCGCGCTCGTCTCGGTGGCCGGAACGGCGGTGGCCGTCGTACTCGCCTTCGTCTCCGGCGTCGCCCTGGCGCTGGTCCTGACCGCGCTGCTCGGAGTCGTCTTCGCGATCGCCCAGCCGGCCGAGTTCGCACTGGTCCCGCCGCTCGCCGGCTCGCGAATCCAGGAGGCCAACGGCCACGTCGAGACGGTCCGCTACCTCGGGTACGGCATCGGCCCGCTTGTCGGCGGCTTCCTCTACTCGTGGGGCGGCCTGGAGC
>JALZHV010000088.1 GCA_030860625.1 Actinomycetota bacterium | reverse complement strand
CCACATCACCGGCGACCAGGCGCCCTGGGACATGAGCGCGCTCACCACCTTCGAGTCTTCGGCCGGCAAGAGCGCCTCGATGGTCCAGTTCTTCCAGCCCTTCGCCAACTGCAACCCGGTCTGCGACTTCTACTCCTTCCCGACCAAGCCGATGGACGACATCCGCGGCCACGGCTCGATCCCGGTCCTCAGCTGGAGCTCGCAGGCGATCCCCTCCAAGGCCACCAGCCAGCTCGACTTCCAGCTCGCCGACGTGGTCGAAGGCCGCTACGACGAGTACATCCGCGAATTCGCCACCGAAGCCCGCGACTGGGGCCACCCGTTCTTCCTCCGCTTCAACTGGGAGATGAACGGCAACTGGTTCTCCTGGTCGGAGGGCGTCAACGGCAACGCCTCCGGGCAGTACGCCGCCGCCTGGCGCCGCGTCCACGACATCTTCACCTCGGTCGGCGCCTCCAACGTCACCTGGGTCTGGTGCCCGTTCGTCGACCCGGCCGGCTCGCTGCAGGAGCTCGCCTCGCTCTACCCGGGCGACGCCTACGTCGACTGGACCGGCCTCGACGGTTACAACTGGGGCACGAACCCGGCCGGCGGCGCCCGCGGCTGGAAGAGCTTCGACCAGCTGTTCCGCCGCAGCTACGACGAAATCGTCGGGATCGCACCCTCCAAGCCGATGATGCTCGGCGAGTTCGGCTCGAGCGAGCTCGGCGGCTCCAAGGCCGACTGGATCCGGGACGCCTTGGCGCGGATCCCGGCCGAATACCCGCAGATCCGCGCCGCCCTCTGGTTCGACAAATTCGACGACAACATGGACTGGCCGATCGAGACCTCGAGCGCCGCCACCCAGGCCTTCGCCGAAGGCATCCAGAACCCGCTCTACGTCGGCGCCAACTACGGCGGCCTCGCCGGCGGCAAGATCGCCCCGCCCGCCTGAGACTGGGCGCACTCTTTCAATGCCACCCACCTCGTTCCCTACACTGGACTCTCTGGCTACTCGTCTCGACTCGGGGCGCCCGTGCAGGGCGGGCATGGTAGCGGCGCTGATCGCAGCGCTGCTCGGCTGCCTGGTGCTCGCGGCCCCGGTCGCCGCCGCCGGCCAGGCGGGGGACCAGGCCGGCAAGGACGGGAAAGCCGGCAAGAAGAAGAAAAAGAAGAAGCGGCCGCCGAAGCCGAAGCCGATCTACTGGGGCGCCTGGATCGGCGACCAGTTCACCGGCACCGACGCGCCCTGGGACATGAACGCCGTCGCCCACTTCCAGGCGGCGGCAGCGGGGGGCAAGGGCCTCTCGCTGCTCGAGTTCTCCTCGCCCTTCGAGGACTGCACCAAGCCGCCGTGCCGCTTCTACAAGTTCCCGACGATCGCGATGAACAACGTCCGCGCCTACGGCGCGATCCCGGTCTTCAGCTGGGGGTCGGAATCGAATCCGCGGGTCAGCGAAGTACAGCCCGAGTTCCAGCTCGCCGACATCATCGCCGGCACCTACGACGCGCAGATCGCCCAGTTCGCCACCGAAGCGCGCGACTGGGGTCACCCCTTCTTCCTCCGCTTCAACTGGGAGATGAACGGCAACTGGTTCCCCTGGTCGGAGAAGGCGAACGGCAACCTGCCCGGCCAGTACGTCCCGGCCTGGCGCCGCGTCCACGACATCTTCGAGTCAGTCGGCGCCACCAACGCGACCTGGGTCTGGTGCCCTTACGCCGACACGCCCAAGCGCCTCAAACAGACGCGCCTGAAGCCGCTCTACCCCGGCCACGGGTACGTCGACTGGACCTGCCTCGACGGCTACAACTGGGGCCAGAACCCGGTCAACCCGCGGCCCTGGCGCAGCTTCGACGAGATCTTCGAGCCTGCCTACAAAGCGGTGACGAAGAAAATCGCCCCGCGCAAGCCGCTGATGCTGGGCGAGTTCGCGACCAGCCCCTACGGCGGTCACAAGGCGGTCTGGATTCGCAAGATGTTCGAAAAACTGCCGCGTAAGTACCCGCGGGTCCGCGCTTTGATCTACTTCGACACGATCGACCGGGGCGTGGACTGGCCCTTGGAGACCTCGCCGAACGCCGCCCGGGCGTTTGCGAAAGGAATCCGCAAGGGCATATACGTCACCAACCGGTTCGGCGAAATAACGACCAGTCCGATTCTGCCGCCGCGCTGATCCTCGCAGGAGAACCTTCCGTACTTCAGCTTCGAGAGGATCGCCGCAGCGATCGAGAGCCGGCGGGGTTGTAACGCGAGACAGATGATGAAGACGGCACGCAAGAGTGAGCGCAGCGCCCAGGTGGCGCGGCTGCTGTTCGCCTGCCTCGCCGCCCTGATGCTGCTGGCGCCCGCGGCCGGCGCGGCGAAGAAGAAGCCCGCCCCGCTCTACTGGGGCGCCCAGATCGGCGACCAGATGACCGGCGAAGCGGCGCCCTGGGACATGCGCCCGGTCTATCGCTTCGAGCGGATCGCCGGCAAGGGCCTCTCGCTGATCATGTTCGCCTCGCCCTTCGCCGAATGCGGCGCCGGCGGCTGCACGATGACCAAATTTCCCACCACGCCGCTGGAAAACATCCGCCGCTACGGCGCGATCCCCGTCTTCAGCTGGAACTCGACCGCGAGCCCGCCCAGCCTCGACCAGCCCGCCTTCAGCCTCGGGGTGCTGCTGAGCGGCGCCTACGACGGCTACATCCGGGACTTCGCCCAGAAAGCGAAAGCGTGGGGACACCCCTTCTTCATCCGCTTCAACTGGGAGATGAACGGCTTCTGGTTCCCCTGGTCTGAGGGGGTCAACGGCAACAAGCCCGGCCAGTACGTCGCCGCCTGGCGCCACGTCCACGGCATCTTCGAGTCGGTCGGCGCCCACAACGTCAGCTGGGTCTGGAGCCCGAACGTCGACCTCCACAGCACCCTGACGCCGCTGAAGAAGCTCTACCCCGGCGACGCCTACGTCGACTGGACCGGCATCGACGGCTTCAACTGGGGCAAGCGCCGCGGCTCACCGGGCTGGCAGACCTTCAACCAGGTCTTCCACCGCACCTACAAGCGGATCATCCGCAAGGTCGCCCCCTCCAAGCCGGTGATGATCGCCGAGGTCGCCTCCACCGACCGCGGCGGCAACAAGCCCGCCTGGATCAAGGACATGTTCACCACCGTCCGCCATCGCTACCGCAAAGTCCGCGCCGTCATCTGGTACGACGTCGACGACCGCGGCACCAACTGGCCCATCGAGCGCAAGAAGAAAGAGAAACGCGCCTTCCGCACCGCCCTCAAGCCCGCCGCCTTCAAGCCCAACATCTACGGCGGCATCACGCAGAGCCCGATTCGCCCGCCTGGGCGGTGAGCCGAAATCTCCGTACGTCTCTAGGGGTCTAGGGCCTACGCTGGAGCCTCAGGCTTAAATCAACGCACTTTTAGTTGCTGGCGTAGCGTCTTGTGTAGGTCGCGCAACAGCTCGTGTCGATCAGGGTGACTTAGAGGCTCTTCGCCACGGAAGTCAAGAACCTTATTGGCAATGGCGGTCTTTCCTGGCTCTTTAATTTTCAGCTTTGCGCACCAAGCACTCACAGCTTTATGTTTTCCGCAGGGATTGGCAGGCAGGAGCTCCACGCTGAAGTCTCCTCTTCCGCCGAGATCTTCTGCGTAGCGATTAACTGCCTTAACGTAGGTCTCCGGATGAATCAAGTCCTCTAGGTCAAGGCCTAGAGAGCCTTCTTCTATGAGGTGAATTCGGTCTCTCGGCACGCCATTTTTAGACAGATACTTGCGACGGTCTCTTCCACCTTGGTCGCCGTCGAGTACCCAGACGGTGCTCACGCCTTCGAGATCGAGGCCAGCTATGCGCAAAGGAGGTGAACCTGCGGCGCCTGGAACAACTTGATAGCCAAGCCGCTTAATCCGCGCTGCCTCTTTGATTAGCGACGGCAATAGAACGAGCTCACTACCTCCCTCAGCTATCACAGCCGGACGAAGGGGAGCAAACGCCATTGATCCAGCGCCCATCGCTAAGAGGAGAGGAACTAAGCCAACCTCGTCAGACCAGAATTGCTGCTCGACCTCACTTCTCATTTCTTCCCCTACGCCGCGTACGATGCGAACGGAAGAACCAAGATCCTCGGGAAGACAAGCAGATGAGTGAGTCGTATAGATGATCTGAGCTGCAGTGTTTTGCTTGGCGAGCGTGTCCATCAAGTCGGCTTGTGCGTCGTAGTGCAAATGCATCTCAGCCTCGTCGATGAGCAGAATGGGAGGGACGCCGTGTCCTTCCCCCGCGGTTAAGGCCACCAATCCGACGAACTGGCGCAGACCCTCGCTTCGCTCGTGTGGCTTCATTGGGACTCCGGTGCCAGACTGGACGTGCACGAGCAGGGACGTTCCGGAGCGGTCAAAGCTGACTGCTACCGAAGGTTTTTGAGTCCAGGCTCCGAAAACCTCACGCAATACCTCATTCGCTTTGTCGATAGTTGCTCGAACGCTTCCCGTAAGCCCTGAGTTAATTTGCTCAAGGAGTTCCTCTAGATCAAGTTCGGCGAGTTCTGCCAAGTTGTGTAGAGCAGGAGGAGGGTCATCGGCTGCGGTAGCTAGGTCATATTCGTCCGCAAGCTGGCGATCTGCCATCTCAAAACGCACAAACTTAGGAATACGTTCAAGGAGAGCACCGCGGCCTTCTGGATGAGGGTGGTTGCGAAGTTCCAGCTCGTATACATGGCGGATCTTCTCCACCAACCCTTGTTCCCATTCGTGTTCTTCCAATTGGCCAGCGAGGGAGTCGAGACTTTCAAGGTGTCCACTTAAACTGACGAGATTCGACTCCAGAGCACTAAGGAGCTCTTCAAGGTTTTCGGGTCCTAGGACCGTATCCTCGATTTCCTCCCCGGCTGGCCAGTCGTCTTGGTCAATGGCACGCCGGAGTGCTTTCGCCAGCGCCCATCTTGGCTCCTTATTGCGGGTTGGAATTGGCTCAAGTGAGATCGAGGAAGAGCCGTCAACGTGCAGGGTTCGCTCTAGCCAACGCACCTTCCGCAGACGGTCCCCGTTCTCCAAGTTGCGGAGGATCTTCTGCTCATCTCGGTCGAGGCGATACCTCAATTTCACGATCTCTCGATCTGGCGACAGTTTTTCTCCACGCGTCCACTCAGTCGCCTCGACAGGGATCCATTCACTGTCTTCGTCGAGTCGGCCAGGTGCCATCTCAAGGGCATCTAGCAGCGTGGACTTCCCCACCTCATTTGCCCCAACTAGGCATATAAGGGGTGCGTCAAGCCTTAGCCGAATCGGCTTCTCGCCACCAAACCGTCGTAGTCCGTGCACCCACATTGACTCCAATTGCATGGGGGAAGCCTAGTAAGCAATGCGGTCTTCATTAGCGCCAGCAGGACGCAGGGGCTCTACTGCGTTGTCCTACGATGCCGCCCATGGCCGACCAGGTCCCAGCGGTAGGCAATGTGCTGACCATGATCGAGCGGCGGGACTGGGCGCGTCTGGAGCACCTGCTGGACCCTGAAGTCCACTGGACGACGGCGGTGGAGGAGCACCTGCGCGGGCCTACTGAGGTGATCGCGCGACTAAGGAACGATCCGCCGCCGGCGCCGCCGGCGTATCACGAGGTGCGCGACGGGTTGATCACTCGCTGGATCGACACTCCGGGTTGAAGCAGGGGAGGGGGACTCAGGCAGCGGCCCGAGCGCGCTGCTTTTGCTCGGTGGCGACCTCGGTCACCGGCGCGTGCGGACGGTCGCTGCGGAGGGTGCGGCGGCGGCGGGCCTCGCTGAGGATCGTGCCGAGGACGCGGAAGCCGTCGCGGAAGGTCTTGAGGTTGCTCTGGCCGGAGATGCGCTCTTTCTCGTAGCTCGGGACCTCGGTGATCTTCATCCCCGCCCCGGCGATGCGGAGGTTGATCAGGGTCTCGACCTCGAAGCCGGGGACGTCGAGGGAGATGAAGGGGAGGCAGCGGGCCCAGAAGGCGTTGTAGCCGTAACAGAGGTCCGTGAAGTGGGTGCCGTGGAGCATGTTGGCGGTGCCGCTGAGGACCGAGTTGCCGAGGCTGCGCAGTTTGGTGATGTCGGCGCTGCCGCCGCCCTCCATGTAGCGCGAGCCCTTGGCGAAGTCGGCGCCGGCCTCGAGGGCCTCGATGAAGCGGGGGATCTCCGCCGGGTCGGCCGAGCCGTCGGCGTCGAGCATGACGATCAGGTTGCCGGTGACGGCGGCGAAGCCGGTGCGGAAGGCGTCGCCCTTGCCGCGGCCGCTCTGGGTGGTGACGCGGATCTCGGGGTAGGCCTCGCGGGCCACCTCGACCGTGCGGTCTTTCGAGTTGCCGTCGACGAGGATCACCTCGTGCAGGCCCTCGGGAAGTTCGCGCAGGACCTGGC
>JALZHV010000087.1:5679-6368 GCA_030860625.1 Actinomycetota bacterium | reverse complement strand
GTCTTGGCGGTGCCCTCGAGCAGCTTCAGCGCGACGTTGCCGGTGAAGCCGTCGGTGACGACGACGTCGACCTTGGCGGCGGGCAGGTCGCGGCCCTCGACGTTGCCGGCGAAGCGGATCCCGGGGGCGTCGCCGAGCAGGCGGTGGGCCTCGACGACCTCCTCGCGGCCCTTGCCCGACTCCTCGCCGACGGTCAGCAGGCCGACGGAGGGATCCTCGACGCCGAGGACGGCGGCGCTGAAGGCGGCGCCGAGGAAGGCGAACTGGACCAGGTGCTGGGCGCGGACTTCGACGTTGGCGCCGACGTCGAGGAAGAGGACCGGTTTGCCGGGGACGGGGAGCTGGACCGCCAGCGCCGGCCGCTGCACGCCCTTGAGGCGGCGCAGGCCGAAGGTAGCGGCAGCCATCGTCGCCCCGGTCGAGCCGCAGCTGACCAGCGCCGCGGAGTTGCCCTCGGCAACGTCCCGAGCGGCGCGGACGACCGAGGCCTCCTTTTTCGCGCGCACAGCCGGGACGGGGTCCTCGTCGTTGCCGATGTGATCCGTGGTGTCGACCACCTCGATCCCCTCGGCGCCACTCAGCCCCAGCGCGCGCTCGGGCCCGAAGACCCGCACGCCGATCCCGTCGG
This sequence comes from Actinomycetota bacterium, assembly GCA_030860625.1. Classification (GTDB taxonomy): domain Bacteria; phylum Actinomycetota; class Thermoleophilia; order Solirubrobacterales; family 70-9; genus VAYN01. Next base: position 5,740 of record JALZHV010000087.1, on the reverse strand, counting down.
CCGCGGCGAGGCGCGCCCCCTCGGCGAGCACGTCGAAGCCCCTCTCGGCTCCGAAGCCGTC
>JALZHV010000087.1:0-5669 GCA_030860625.1 Actinomycetota bacterium | reverse complement strand
CACCGGGCGCTCCGGCGCCACGACCTACTCGGAGTCGGCGCTGGTGACCGTCGGGTCTTTGATCCGCTGGGCGACGACCTCGCGCCCGGCGTAGGTCCCGCAAGTCGGGCAGACCCTGTGCGGCAGCCGCGGGCTATGACACCGCGGACAGCTGTTCAAATTGGGCTTCCCAGCTTTGTGCTGCGCCCGCCGCTTGTCGCGCCGAGCGCTCGAGGTTCTCTTCTTCGGGACGGCCATGAGTCGCGGAATGCTAGCGGGTCAGTAGGTGGCGCGGATGACGGCCAGATCGTCCGCCTCCCAGGTGACCTCTCCCCCGCACCACTCGGCCAGGTCGGCCGCCCGCTCCGGGAAGTCGTGCTCGGGGTCGATCGGAGCAACTTGGGGGTCGGCCTCGACGATGTCGCCGATCACGAAGGAGCGTGCCTGGGCGCGCACCTGGCGGAAGAGGTTCTTCTTCTGCTCGCTGGTCAGGCGGTGGATCGAGAGGACGCCGATGACGAGGTCCCAGGGACCTTCCGGCAGCGGGTCCTCGATCCGCGCCAGCTGCACGTCGTCATACATCTCGCGCGCCCGGAAGACCATGTCGGCGCTGGAGTCGAGCCCGATCACCCAGCTGGCCGGGTAGGCCTCGATCAGGCGCCGGGTGGTCTCGCCGGTGCCCATCCCCAGCTCGAGGACGCGCTCGGGCGGGAACGGGACGGCGGCGACCGCCTGCTCCTGCAGCTCCTCGTAGCGGGGGATGGCGGCGCGAACCCGCTCCAGGTAGTTGTCCGGTTTCCAGTCGAAATCGCTCATTCCGTAACCTCGCCTCAGAGGCAGTGCATCGTAAGGGTCCCCGACGCAGCGGAGGTGCGGAAGTGGCTAAGTCGCCAATGACGGTCATCGATCTATCCCGCCTCGCGCTGGCTCATGGCGAGGGCAAGCGGCTGGAAGTGCCGGTGGCGCTGGAGCCGTTCGAGCTGGCCGCCCAGACCTACAAGCCCGAGCCCTGGTCGCCGACGGTGCGGCTGGAGGTCTCCCGCCCGACCAACGGCTTCGCCTTCCGGCTCAACTTCCCGGTCCACCTCGAGGGGCCGTGCATGCGCTGCCTCGAACCGGCGGCCCTCGACCTCGAGGTCGAGGCGCGCGAGATCGACCAGGCCGGGACCGACGACCCCGAACTCCGCAGCCCCTACGTATCCGAGGACGAACTCGATCTCAGTCGCTGGGCCCACGACGCGACCATCCTCGCCCTCCCGACCCGCCTCCTCTGCCGCCCCGACTGCGCCGGCCTCTGCCCCGACTGCGGCGAGTCCCTCAACGACGCCGACCCCGCCGACCACGAACACGAACAAGCAATCGACCCCCGCTGGTCAGCACTGAAAGACCTAAAGCTCGACTGAGCGGCTCGTGACGGGGCGGGTGCCCCTCTCACGAAGGCTCCTGAGACCACAAACGCGCCCTGCAGGGACGCTTCAGCTGCGCGACGGTCTTCGTGAGAGGGGCACCCGCCCCACCCACCAGCCCGACTAAGGCTGCTGATCGAGTTCCGGCTGCGGTTCCTCCTCGCGCCCGGCAAGCCGGTCGCGGCCGCGCTGGACGGCGGCGAGGAACTTCTGCAGGTTCACTTCGAGGGTGTTGAGGATCTCGTCGGCGTAGTCCTCGGCGCCGAGGCGGATTTCGCGCTCGCGGGTGCGGGCGTCCTCGACGATCTCGTCGGCGGCGCGCTCGGCCTGCTTGGTGACCTCCTCGTCGGAGATCAGGCGGGCCTGCTGCTCGCGCGCCTCGCGGACGATCCGCTCGGCCTCGCGCTTGGCCTCGGCCAGCATCTCTTGGCGCTCCTTGACGATCCACCGCGCCTGCTTGATCTCCTCGGGGATCGTCGCGCGCATCTGATCGAGGAGGTCGTAGATCTCCTCCCGATCCACGCGCACCTGATCCGTCAGGGGCACCGGACGGGCGTTGTGGACTACGTCATCGAGCTTGTCTATGAGGACCAGGACGTCCATGTGAAGGTCGTAAGCCTACGTGTATGCGGGGATTTTGGGGAAGCTGCTGTTAAACGAGCCGTTTTTTGCAAGGCGACGCCCAAGCGGACGAGACTGGTCCATACAGCCTACCTGTCACCCAGGCGTTCGCCGAGCGCGGTGGCGACAGCCGCTGGGACGAGGTCGGAAACGTCGCCCCCGAAGGTGGCCATCTCCTTCACCCCGGTGGACGAGAGGAAGCTGTAGTGGGGCGAGGCGATCACGTAGATGCTCTCGATCCCCGGGTCGAGCTTGCGGTTGAGCTGCGCCATCTCGAACTCGTACTCGAAGTCGGAGATCGCCCGCAGCCCCTTGACGATCGCCTTCGCGTCGTTGTCGCGGGCGAACTCGACCAGGAGGTTGGCGAAGATCTGCACCTCGACGTTGGGCAGGTCGGCGGTCGCGTCGAGGATGAACTGCCGCCGCTCCTCGGCGGTGAAGAGCGTCTTCGCCTTGCGGACCGGGTTGTTGACGACGCCGACGACGACGCGGTCGAAGACCCGCGAGGTGCGGGTGATGATGTCGATGTGGCCGTTGGTGACCGGGTCATAGCTGCCCGGGCAGACGACCGTCCCGTTCTGCCGGCTCACTGCGCCACCTCGGCGTAGATGGAGACGTTGGCGGCGCCGTAGCGGCGCTGGCGCAGCGGCTCCAGCGACTCGATCCGCAGCGGCCGGCGGGCGCCGCTCTCGACCACGGCCCGGCCGCCCGCGGCGAGCAGCTGGGGAAGGTGGGTGTCGAGATCCTGGGCCACGCGGTCGGCGAGTCTATACGGGGCGTCCACAAAGACGAGGTCGAATTTTCCCGCTGCACCTGCGGCCGAAACCTGCTCGAGCCAGCGGCCGACGTCGGCGCGGACCAGCTCCGCCCGCTCCGCCAGCCCGAGCCGCTGCACGTTGCCGAGCGCGGGCCTGGTGTCGTGGTCGACGAGGACGGCGGCGGCGGCGCCCCGCGAGAGCGCCTCGATCGCGAGAGCGCCGGTGCCGCAGTAGAGGTCGAGCACGCGGGCTCCGACGACCCGCTCCCCCAGCGCCGAGAAGACCGCCTCGCGCACCCGGTCGGAGGTCGGCCGCACCTTCCACCCTTTGGGCGCGACAAGCCGCTGCCCTTTCAGCTCTCCGGCGATCACGCGCATACGCAGAACCTAGAGCGGGATCGGGTCGGCGGCGCCGGTGCCGAAGCGGCGGTGGGCGGCATCGAGCAGCGGGCCGAGGGCGGGGTCGGAGAGGGAGCCGTGGCGGCGCAGCAGCGCCAGCACCTCGTCGCGGGCTTCCATCAGCTTGTCGCCGTCCTCCGGCAGCTTGGCGACGGCGAAGCGAGCCAGGCCGCTCTGGCGGGTGCCGAGGATCTCTCCCTCGCCGCGCAGCTTCAGGTCGACCTCGGCGAGCTCGAAGCCGTCGCTCTCCTTGACCACCGCCCCCAGCCGCTCCAGCGCCGGCTCGCCGGCCTCTTCGACGAAGAGCAGGCACTGGCTCGGGTGCTCGCCACGCCCGACCCGGCCGCGCAGCTGGTGGAGCTGGGAGACGCCGAAGCGCTCGGCGCCCTCGATGATCATCACGGTCGCGTTCGGCACGTCGATCCCGACCTCGATCACGGTCGTCGAGACCAGCACGTCGGTCTCGTGGGCGGCGAAGGCGCGCATCGCCTCCGCCTTCTCGGCCGAGTGCATCTGCCCGTGCAGGAGGCCGACCCGGAAGTCGCGCAGCTCCCCCGCCCGCAGCCGCTCCGCCTCCGCCTCGGCGGCTTTGCCCGGCTGCTTCTCGGACTCGGTCACCAGCGGGCAGACGACGAACGCCTGGCGGCCCTCGCGCAGCCGCTTCCGCAGGAACTCGAACGCCTGGCCACGCTGGCCCTCGGAGACGAGGCGGGTCGTGACCGGCATCCGCCCGGCCGGGAGCTCGTGCAGGGCGGTGGTGTCGAGGTCGCCGTAGGTGGTCAGCGAGAGCGTGCGCGGGATCGGCGTCGCGGTCATGTGGAGGACGTGGGGCGCCATCCCCTCCACCCCCTTCTCGTCCAGCGCCCGGCGCTGGCTCACCCCGAAGCGGTGCTGCTCGTCGACCACGCAGAGGCCGAGGCGGGCGAAGCGGACGGTCGGCTCGATCAGCGCGTGGGTGCCAACCAGCAGGCCGAGCTCGTTGCTGGCGAGGCGGTCGAGGGCTTCGCGGCGCCGGGGCGCCGGGGTCGAGCCGGTCAGCAGCGCGAACGGCGTCGCCTCTTCGGCCAGCAGCTTCCCCAGCGTGATCGCGTGCTGCTCGGCGAGCGTCTCGGTCGGCGCCATCAGCACGGCCTGGTAGCCGGCTTCCCGCGCTCGCAGCATCGAGTAGACGGCGACGACGGTCTTGCCGGAGCCGACCTCGCCCATCAGCAGCCGCTGCATCGGCTCGCCGGAGTCGAGGTCGCCCTCGATCTCGTCAAAGGCCGCGAGCTGGTCGCCGGTCGGCTCGAACGGCAGCGACTCCAGCCAGCGGCCGACGAGGTCGCCGGGCTTGCCGAAGCGCGGGGCCGGGCGGGCGGTGCGGTGGGTGCGCTTGCGCGTCGCCAGCAGGGCCTGATGGAGGAAGAGCTCTTCGAAGGCCAGCCGCTCGCGGGCTTCCTCGACTTCGTCGGCTTCCTCCGGGAAGTGGATGACGCGGAGCGCCTCGCCGACGCCCGCCAGCCGCCGCCGCGCCCGCAGCTCGCTCGGCAGCCCCTCGATCGCGTTGGCCGCCAGCGGGAGGGCCTGCTCGACCCATTCGCGGATCTTCTGCGGGGGGAGGTCCTCGGTGGACGGATGAAGAGGGACCAGGGCCTCGGGCCGCGGCTCCTGGCCGTCCTCAGAGACCATCTCCCATTCGTTCACCGCGAAGCCGCGGCCGGAGTACTTGCCCGTAAGTAAGAGCTGAGTACCTGGGGTCAGCTTCGAGGCGACCCAGGGCTGGTTGAACCAGGTGGCGCGGACATGGCCGCTCTCGTCGCCGACTTTGACGCTGACCATCCGCAGCCGGCCTTTGCGGAAAGGGCGCGGGTTCGACCCCTGCACCTCGACCTGGATGGTGGCCGTTTCGCCGGGCTGGAGATCGCCCAGCTGCCTTATCCGCAGGTCGCGGTGGCGGCGGGGGACGCGGTAGAGGAGGTCGCCGACGGTTCGCAGTCCCGCTTCCGCCGCCGCCTCCGAGAGCTTCGGGCCGACGCCCTTCAGGGCGCCCAGCCCGACCTCGATCGCGCTCGGGCGGGGCCAGTGGACCGGGGCGTCGAGCAGGTCGGCGCGGCCGAGCTCCCGCGCCCCGGCGAACGACCGCACTACTGGGCGGCCAGCAGCCACCACCAGCTCGGCTGTCCCCCCTCGTGGGTCTCGACCTCGACCCCGTCGGGGACGTGGGTGTCGATCTCCTCGAGCGCGATCGGCGCCCCCTCGCCGGCGATCACGGTGACGATCTCCGCCTCCGCGGCGAGGTGCTGCAGGGTCTGCGCCAGGGTCGAGCCGGCGCCGCCCCAGGCGACGATCTCGCCGTCGGCGAAGCCGACCGCGTCGCCCTTCTTGAAGCGGCCCTGGGCGTCGTCGCGCGCGGCCGGGGCGATGCCGCCGGTGGCCACGCCCTCCAGCGCCGCCCCGAGCCGCTCCGCGTTCTCCTCCAGCGAGCCCTCGGGGTCGAGCTCGACCAGCGCCAAGAGGCTCGCCTGCTG
>JALZHV010000386.1 GCA_030860625.1 Actinomycetota bacterium | reverse complement strand
GCCCGCGGGTCTCGCCCGGCTCGCCGCGGCGCCCGGCCGTGCCCGCACCCCCGCCCAGCGCGGGCGGTACGGCGTCAGGGTCATCAGCTGCTCCCAGGTCTCGGTGTCGATCACGGCGTTGGCCGGCAGCCCGCGCTCTTCCTTGAAGGCGCGCACCGCTCGCGCGGTCAGGCGGCCGAAGATGCCCGTCACCGGCAGATCCGCCCCGGCCGCGACGAGGTGCTGCTGCGCCCAGACCACCATGTCGCCCTTGCTCTTGCGCTTCAGCAGCGGGTGGACGACTTCCTGGCTGTAGCCGGTCACCGGCCGCGCGGCGCTGTCGGCGCCGAGCGCCCCCCACTCGCGGCCGGCCGTCTCCTGCCAGGACCACCAGCTCGGCGCCAGGCCGCCGAAGCTGGCGGCGAAGCGGCGGAAGCGTTTGATCGCGGCAACGCCCGGCGCTTCGTAGGTCTGCCCGAGCGGGTAGATCGGGTGGCCGTAGATGCGGTTGTAGAGGTAGGTGTGCTCGAAGACCTCGCGCACCGAGGTGCCGATCGTCTTCCAGTACATCTGCGGCTGGTTGAAGGTGGCGCCGCCGGGGCCGAGGAAGACCGAGTAGGGGAAGGACGGGTGGTAGTCGACATAGGGGAAGGCGGCGAGGGAGAGCGGATAGGTGTCGCCGACCCGCGCCCGCAGCGCCCGCACGTAGCGGTCGGCGGCGGCGTACTTGCCCTCGTAGTCGGCCTCGGCGTCGATCGCGAAGCAGTCGGCGCCGGCCTTCACCGCGGCTGCGGAGACGCGCGCCTCGGCGAGCGGCTGGTCGCCGTAGACGAAGTGCCAGGCGCAGACGCTGAGACCGGCGCGGTGCAGGGCGTTGACGAGGCCGCGGTTGAACTGGCTCCAGTAGTCGTCGCCGTCGCCGGACTTGACGTAGACGGTGCCGACATCGTTGCTTTTCGCCCGGGAGATGATCCCGCGGATGCTGCCGCCCTCCGAGGCCGAGACGTACCAGATCCACTGGCCCTGGCGGTCGAACGGCGTGTTGCCGAGGTTGCCGCCGTTTTCGACCTGGCCGGCGCCGCCGGTGTCGGCCGCCACGCCGGCAGGCGCGAGCGCGCACGCGACGAGCGCGGCGACGGTGGCGAGCAGCGCGAGAGCGCCGCGTCTCCTGTGCGATCCAAGATCCACGACTAGCTCCAACACGGTAGTAGGCGAGAGGTCGCGGCTGCGAACATCGGTGCCTGTGCAACCTCTTCTGCTGATCCACGGCCTCGGCGGCTCGCGCACGGTGTGGGAGCCGGTGATCCCGCTGCTCGAGGGCGAGCGCGAGGTCCACGCGGTCGACATGCCCGGGTTCGGCGAGACGCCGCCGTTGCCGTCGGAGATCGAGCCGACCGCCGCCAACCTCGCGCGCGCCGTCCACGAAGAGTGCGCGCGGCAGGGGATCGAGCGGCCGCACGTCGCCGGTAACTCGCTCGGCGGCTGGGTGGCGCTGGAAATGGGCCGCTTCGGCTGGGCGGCCTCGGTCACGACCCTCTCCCCCGCCGGCCTCTGGAGCAAGCCGCTCGGCGAGGCGCCCAACGGCGGCGCCCGAATGCTCTTGCGCGGCTCGCCCTGGCTGAAGCCGGCGCGGCCGCTGCTCCTGCTCGCCCTCCAGCACCCGGCCACCCGCCACGCCGCCTTCCAGTCGATCGCCGCTCACCCGGAGCGAATCCCGCCCGCGGCGGCACGGCAGTTGGTGCTGGGCTGGCTCGACGGCGAGGGCTACGACGCCGCCAACCGGGCGATGCGCAGCCACGTCTTCGACCCCAGCGGCTACCCGGCCGACGTGCCGGTGACGATCGCCTGGTGCGAGAAGGACCGCCTGCTCGGCCCGCCGAAGCCTCACCGCCGCCCCGCCGGCGCCCGCTTCCTCGTCCTCCCCGGCGTCGGCCACACCCCGACCTGGGACGACCCCGAGCTCATAGCCCGCACCCTGCTCGAAGGAAGCGCCGTAACCTCCCCCGCCCCGATGGCCGTCAACAACGAGGAGAAACAGTGATCGTCGAGCGGACCGAGCACCCGATGTGGCTGTCGAACGCCTACCTGGTCGCCGACCCGGAGCGCAAGACCGGCGTCCTGATCGACGGCAACGACGAGCTCGGGCCGCTGCTCGAGCGCGCCGAGCGCGACGGGATCGAGATCACCCACGTCCTCGTCACCCACCCCCACCCCGACCATATCGCCGGCCTCGCCGAGGCGCGGGCGCAACTGGGCAACCCCCCGCTGGTCGCCCACGAGGCGACC
>JALZHV010000385.1 GCA_030860625.1 Actinomycetota bacterium | reverse complement strand
AGATGGGGAGGCTCCTCCGGGGGGCCTCCCTCTCCTGACTTCGGTGCGTGGACGAGGTTCAGCGGCGAGGACGCAACGGACTGCAGGGCTCGGTGGAGCGCGTCGGCGGCGAGCTGGGCGGCGTGGCGCTTGGCGGGCGTGAGGCCCCCGATCGCAGCGTCGACGGTGTCGATGTCGATCAGCGCCGCCTCCAACACCGGAACGCCGTCAACCAGCTCGGCGACGGCGGCGGTTGCGGCACGGGTGGCGCCGCAGCCCTCGGCGTCGAAGGTGACGCTCTCGATCCGCCCGTCGGAGACGAGGAAGGAGATCCGCGAGAGATCACCGCAGGCCGCACCGCCCGCGGCGCCCGTGAAGGCACCATCAGCCGCCGGCCCGCGCCGCGTCTCATCGCTCAGGTAGTGCTCGAAGAGCTCCCTCTCCATCCCGTCAAGGGTAAAGCGCCCCTTCGCTGCGCTGGAGCGCCAGGCGAAGATCGGCGGCGATGGCATCCGGTTCATCCTGCAGCTGCCGCCAGGTGACGCGCATCGTCCGCCACCCTTCGGCCACCAGCAGGCGGTCGCGATGCCGATCCGACTCGAAGCGCTTCGGCGTCCCGTGGACGGAGCGGCTGTCGAGCTCCACCGCCACCTTTTGCGCTTCCCAAAGCGCATCGATCTCGAAGAACCGCCCACGCAGCGCCAGGTCGGCGTTCATCCGCGGCCGCGGCAGGCCGTAGGCGTCGATCAACGCCAGGAACGCCTCCTCGAAGTCGTTGCGCGTGATCCCGACCGGCTCCTGCGACTCCAGCAACGCCCGCAGGTTCCTCGTCCCCCTCCGCCCCGGATACCGCTCCAGCAGCACCGGCAGCGAGACCCGATCCGTCAGCCCCCGCACCTGCGCCTCATGCCAAGCCCGCTCCAACTCCCGCTGGTTCAGCACAGCGGCCAAGTCGAAGATAGTCCGAAACGGCGAAGTGGCCGGGATCCCATCGACCACCTCCCGCTCGTCATCCCGAACCAGCGATTCATGGCTGACGATCCCCTTTCTTCTCATGACCCGGCCCGGGCCACAGGTCACGTCAACTCGTTCCACCGCTGGTGGCAGGAGGCGCCACAGGCGCGCAGCGGACCGGTGGCTCAGCAACGCTCCCTCCCCAGCCGCCAAGACCGCAGCCATCCATCGCCCCTTGCGGCTGATCCGCCGATAGCCAACTTTGTAGACGCCGTGGTGGATGCGATGAAGCTGACCACGCTCCACCCTCGCCGCGACACCCCTTCTCTTCATGCCGAGATCGAGTAGCTGACGCCGGGTCACCACCCCGTGCTGCCGTTGCGCAATGCCAGCGATAGTCGCGTCCCAAGAGCGAACCGACGATTTTGCCCCTCCTAGGGGCCTTTTCGCCAGTTCGCGCTCCACGCCCTCGATGGTGAGGCAGCGAGACGCGCCGGTGGCGCGCGGTTTGGGCCGATTTCGTCCCTACAGACGCAACGAATTGTTGTTTCGAAGGGGCGGCGCGGTGGTACGGTTGGAGCAGGCTCGAGCCCGTACGAGAGCCGTCTCACCGTTTGACCCAACACAAACGGCGCGGGAGCTGACAAGTCTCCGGGTTCCTTGGGATTCGGAGCAGGCACCCACCTTCACTTGAAGGGATCAAAGCCAGAGGCGGCAACGGCGGGTTGGAGCCTTTTTCTTGCCCTAGTCCAGGTTCGAGAGGTGCCACTCGGCTTCGCTCCAGCGATCTCCCGGGACGCGGAGGGCGATGTCGCCGCGGCCGAAGCGGTCGAGCGGCCAGTCGGAGGTGAGGACGGCCTCGATGCCGGCCTCAACTAGAGACTGGTGCCAGGCGCGGGCGGTCCTCAGGTCGCCGAAGTCGCGGACGACCTCCCAGCTGTCGAAGCTGGGGTCGTCGACGTAGACCGGCGTCTTCCCCGGGCCGGGGCCCGGGCGCCATCTGCGGGGGATCCAGTCCCGCAGGCCCATCTCACTGCCCCGGCAGTTTCGGTTGGCGGAGGGCGATGCCGAGCTCGCGCATCTGCAGCTCGTCGACCGGGGCCGGCGCGCCGGTCAGCAGGTCGAAGCCGGAGGCGGTCTTCGGGAAGGCGATCACGTCGCGGATCGTCTCGGCGCCGGCGAGGCGCTGGACGATGCGGTCGATGCCGTAGGCGATGCCGCCGTGCGGCGGCGCGCCGTAGCGCAGCGCCTCGAGCAGGAAGCCGAAGCGCGCCTGAGCGGCCTCGCGGTCGATGCCCAGGGCGGCGAAAACCGCCTCCTGCACCTCGGCGCGG
>JALZHV010000086.1 GCA_030860625.1 Actinomycetota bacterium | reverse complement strand
CGAGGTCTCTTTGACCATGAAGATGAAGTCGGTCATCGCCGGCGAGTAGACGGCGCCGCCGGCGCAGGGGCCCATGATCAGGCTGATCTGCGGGATCACGCCCGAGCACTTGACATTGCGGACGAAGACGTCGCCGTAGGCGCCGAGCGAGACCACGCCCTCCTGGATCCGGGCGCCGCCGGAGTCGTTGATGCCGATCACCGGCGCCCCGACCTGGGCGGCCAGGTCCATCACCTTGCACATCTTCTCGGCCATCACCTCGCCGAGGCTGCCGCCGAAGACCGTGAAGTCCTGGGAGAAGACGAAGACGGTGCGGCCGTCGATCGTCCCGTGGCCGGTGACGACGGCGTCGCCCCAGGGCCGGTTTTTCTGCATTTCGAAGTCGTAGGTGCGGTGACGGACGAAGGTGTCGAGCTCCTCGAAGGAGCCGGGGTCGAGCAGCTTCTCGATCCGCTCGCGCGCGGTCATCTTCCCTTTCGCGTGCTGCTTCTCCACCGCCGCTTCGGAGGCGGAGTGGATCGCCGCCTCGCGCAGTTCGCGCAGGTAGGCGAGCTTCTCCTCGTGGGTTTCGGGGTTTCTCTCACGCATGGTTTCGGGAGCGTCCATTTCGGGGGGGCCTTGGACGGGCCGCGGCATTCTATTTGCGGCGGCTGCGGCGCGTCCTCCCGGCCCCCAGACATACGAAGGGCCCGCCGGGGAGCGGGCCCTTCGTGTTTCCACGATGCGTTTCGAATACTAGAGTTCCGCGCAGACAACGAACGCCGTGACCGACCAGGCGCCCGCCTGACCCGCCCCGGTCTCGTGGGCGATCGCCTCCCAGCCGGTACGCAGGCTGCCGGAGGAGACGGGGTAGGAACCGGTCACCGACACCTCGGCGAGTTCGCCTTCGAGCCGGACGCCGCCGCCGATCGCCTGCTTGCCGGTCGGGCAGCTGGCCGTGGCGGTCTTGTTCGGTTCGCTGTTGGAGGCGCTGCTGGCGTTGACGTAGGTGACGTTGCGGACCAGCTGCGAGTAGAGCGAGGGCGAGAGCTTCGAGGCGGTGACCGCTTCGTTGGCGAGCTTGCCGCCGGTCACGGCTTCCTCGGCGATCGTCCGCGGGCTGACCGCTTTGCGGGCGATCTTTTTGCCGCTCACCGCGCCGGTCGCGATCTTCTCGCCGGTCACCTGGCCGGCGCCGATGTCGAGCGCGTTGACGGTTCCGTCTTTGATCTTCCCGGAGGTGACGGCCTGCCGCTTGATTTTCGGGTTGGTCACGGCCTGCTTGGCGATGTTGACCGCCTTGACCTGGTTGGGGCCGAGTTTCATCGCCGCGAAGGCAGTGCCGCCGAGGGCGACGAAGAGGGCGATGCAGGACAGGACGTTGGCCACCGAGAGGTGCCGCTTCAACTTGTTCACTTGCTGGTCTCGCTTTCTGGGACGGACTGGCGTCCTCGTTTGAATCGGAAGTCGGGCGATGACCGGGTCAGCTGAACGGGCGCCGCTGCGGCTCGGCGAGGCGGTCGAGGACAGCCTCGAGGTCGGCCTCGGCAAGGCCGCTCTCCTCGCTGGCGCGGATCTCGACCCGGGTGCCGAAGCCCTTCTCGGCCATCCGCACCTCTAGGCCCTCCACGGCTTCGATCAGCTCCGCCAGCTCGGGCTCGGACTTCATCAGGGTCCTGGAAACCTCGATCATCGCCCCCCGCTTCAACCGTCGCCGCCGCGTTCCTCCCCTCCCGGCGCGCCTGGGACGGACCGTTCAGCGGTTCCCTCCCCGCCGCGCGGGTAGATGAGGCGCCCATGGCCTCGGCGAAGGAGATCCGGCAGCTGGCGAAGGAGACGCTGGACATCTCCAAACTGCGGCCGGGACAGCTGCAGGCGATCGAAGCGGCGCTGGAAGGGCGCGACACCCTGGCGGTGATGTCGACCGGCTACGGCAAGTCGGCGATCTACCAGCTCGCCGGCGAGCTCCTCGACGGCCCGACGATCGTCGTCTCCCCCCTGATCGCGCTGCAGCGGGATCAGGTCGAGGCGATGGAGGAAGCGGGCACCAGCGAGGCCGCCGAGCTCAACTCGACCGTCTCGGAGACCAAGCGCGAAGAGCTGATGGAGTCGCTGCGCAGGGGCGAGCACGAGTTCGTCCTCCTCGCCCCCGAGCAGCTCGCCAAGGAGGAGGTGCTGGAGGAACTGCGAGAGGCGAAGCCCTCGCTGCTGGTCGTCGACGAGGCGCACTGCATCAGCGAGTGGGGGCACGACTTCCGTCCCGACTACCTGCGCCTCGGCGCCTTCGCCGACCAGCTCGGCCACCCGACGCTGCTGGCGCTGACCGCGACCGCCTCTCCCCCGGTCCGGCGCGAGATCGTCGAGCGGCTGGGGATGAAGGACCCGGCGGTGTTCGTGCGCGGCTTCGACCGCCCGAACCTGCACCTCGAGGTGCGCCGCTTCAGCGAGGAGCACGGCAAAGAGCGGGCGTTGGTCGAGGCGGTCGCGGAGGCGGAGAAGCCCGGCATCGTCTACATCGCCACCCGCAGGGCGAGTGAGGAGCTGGCCGAGGCGCTGCGCAAAGAGGGGGTCGCCGCCGAGGCCTACCACGCCGGGCTGGGGTCGAAGCGCCGCAGCGAGCTGCAGGACGCCTTCATGGACGACGAGATCGAGACGATCGTCGCCACCACCGCCTTCGGGATGGGGATCGACAAGCCGAACGTCCGCTTCGTCTTCCACGCCGGCCTCTCCGACTCGGTCGACTCCTACTACCAGGAGGTCGGCCGGGCCGGGCGCGACGGCGAGCCGGCGCGGGCCTGCGTCTTCTACCGGCCCGAGGACCAGGCGATCCGCCGCTTTCTCGGCGGCGGGGGCGGGGTCGACGGCGAGCAGTTGGAGGAGGTCGGCAAGGCGGTCGCCGAGGCGGGCGAGGCCGACCCCGCCGAGCTCGCCGACGACGTCGACCTCTCCCGCAGCAAGGTGCTGGAGGCGGTCAGCCGCTTGGAGGAGGTGGGCTTCCTCGAGGTCTCGGACGAGGGCGAGGTGGTCCAGCGCGACGACGCGCCGCCGCTGGAAGAGGCGATCGAGCAGGGCGCCGAGGCAAGCGAAGAACGCGAGGAGTTCGAGAAATCCCGCCTCGAAATGATGCGCTCCTACGCCGAGCACACGGGCTGCCGCCGCGACTTCGTCCTCAGCTACTTCGGCGAGGAGCACGAGGCCCCGTGCGGCAACTGCGACAACTGCGACGCCGGCCTGGTCGACCCCGAAACCGACGTCGACCGCCCCTTCGACATCGGCACCCCCGTCACCCACAACGAGTGGGGCCGCGGCGAAGTCCAGCGCTACGACGACAACCGCGTAATCGTCCTCTTCGAGTCCGTCGGCTACAAAACGCTCGACTTGGAGTTAGTCGCGGAAAAAGGGCTGTTGCAGGCAGCCTGAGGGGGAGAGGTTCGCGCGGCCGATCCTTGACACAGCGGAGTGTGTCGAGAATCGGATACGCGGAGTGCTCGTGCGTGGGAGCTCGCGGGCAAGCAGCACGGGATCGTTACGCGGAAGCAGTTGCTGGCCCTGGGGTTCGGCCGTCGCTCGATTCAGCACCGCGTCGAGCGCGGTCGGCTCTTCCCGGTGAGTCTCGGTGTCTATGCGGTGGGTTGGCCGGCGCTGAACCAGAAGCGACGATGGATGGCGGCAGTGCTGGCAGGTGGAGAAGCGGCGGTCTTAAGCCACCGCAGTGCGGCGGCGTTATGGGAGATCGGCAGCGAGGAGCCTGGGTGCATCGACGTCAGCGTGCGGCGGCGCTGTGAACGGCGGCGGCCTGGCCTTCGGCTGCGAGGTCGCCCGACTATGTCGGCAGAAGACATCGTGATCCGCGATGACATCCCGGTCACCTCTCCCGTGTTGACCATGCTCGATCTGGCAACGGAGCTGGCATCCATCCCGCTTGAGCGAGCGGTAAACGACGCCGACAAGCGCGGCCTGATCGACCCTGAAGCTCTCCGGGGGGAACTCGACCGGTACAGCGGGCAACCTGGAGTGCGCCCCCTTCGCCACCTACTCGACAAGCTCTTCTTCCAACTCTCCGACTCTGACTTGGAGATCTACTTCCGTCGCCTCGTCAAAGCAGCGAGGCTGCCGATGCCGTTGAGCAAACAGCGGGTCAACACATTCGAGGTGGACTTTTACTGGCCGGAGCTAGGGCTGGTGGTCGAGACCGATGGTCTCCGCTATCACCGCACTCCCTCTGCCCAAACCCGCGACGCGCGTAGAGACCGCGCCCACGTCATGGCCGGGATGACCCCGCTCCGCTTCACTCACTACGAGGTCCGCTACGAAGCGGCCCGCGTCCGAGTCGCACTCACCAAGACGATTGACCTGCTCAGGAACCGCATCCGACTTTAGACACAGCGGGCTGTGTCAAGAATCGGCTGCGCTTAGAAGAAGGCGCCGCCCTTGTATTCGCCGAAGACCTCGCGCATGGCGCCGCAGACCTCGCCGATCGAGGCGTTGGCTTTGAGGGCGGCGCGGATCGGGTGGAGGAGGTTGCCGTCGCCGCGGGCGACATCGCGCAGGGACTCGAGTTTGGCGTCGACCTCGGTCTGGTCGCGGTTCTCCTTGAAGGCCTTGAGGCGCGCGAGCTGGCGCTGCTCGGCCTCGGGGTCGACCTTGAGGATGTCGACGTCGTCGACTTGGTCGGTGACGAATTTGTTCACGCCGACGATGATGTCTTGGCCGCTCTTGTAGCGCTCGTGGTAGCTGAGCGCCGACTCCTCGATCTCGCGCTGCATGAACTCCAGCGCCTCGACCGAGCCGCCGAGCTCTTCGACTTTGCCCATCAGCTCCCAGGAGCGCTCTTCGATCTCGTCGGTCAGGGACTCGACGAAGTAGGAGCCGGCGAAGGGGTCGACGGTGTCGGCGGCGCCGGACTCGTAGGCGATCACCTGCTGGGTGCGCAGGGCGATCCGGGCCGAGCGCTCGGTCGGCAGCGCCAGCGCCTCGTCAAACCCATTGGTGTGCAGCGACTGGGTGCCGCCGCAGACCGCGGCGAAGCCCTGCAGGGCGACGCGGATGATGTTCACCTCCGGCTGCTGGGCCTGGAGGGTGACGCCGCCGGTCTGGGTGTGGAAGCGGATTTTCTGCGAGCTCGGGTTCTCGGCCCCGAAGCGCTCGCCGACGATCTTCGCCCACATCCGCCGCACCGCCCGGAACTTGGCGATCTCCTGGAAGACGTTGTTGTGGCCGTTGAAGAAGAAGGCCAGCCGCGGCGCGAACTCGTCGATCTTCAGCCCCCGCTCCAGCGCCGCTTCGACGTAGGCGATCGCGTTGGAGAGGGTGAAGGCGACCTCCTGCACGGCCGAACAGCCCTTCTCGCGGATGTGGTAGCCGGAGATCGAGATCGTGTTCCATTTCGGCACGTTCTCGCGGCAGTACTCGAAGATGTCCGTGGTCAGCCGCATCGTCGGCTCCGGCGGGTAGATGTAGTTGCCGCGGGCCATGTACTCCTTCAGCACGTCGTTCTGGACGGTGCCGCGCAGCTTCTCGGAGGGAACGCCCTGCTCCTCGCCGACCAGCTCGTAGAGCAGGAGCAGGATCGCGGCGGGCGCGTTGATCGTCATCGAGGTGGAGACGCCGTCGAGCGGGATCTGGTCGAAGCAGATCCGCATGTCCTCGATCGTGTCGATCGGGACGCCGGTGCGGCCGACCTCGCCGTGGCAGAGCGGGTCGTCGGAGTCGCGGCCGAGCTGGGTCGGCAGGTCGAAGGCCATCGAGAGCCCGGTCGAGCCGTGCTCGATCAGGTAGCGGTAGCGCTCGTTGGTGTCCTCGGGGGAGGCGAAGCCGGCGTACTGGCGCATCGTCCAGAGCCGGTCGCGGTACATCCCCTCGTGGATGCCGCGGGTGAACGGCGGTTCGCCCGGCTCGCCGAGGCGCTCCTCAAGGCCGGGGGCGACGTCGTCCTCGTCGTAGAGGGGCTTGATCTCGATCCCGGAATCGGTGAAGACCCGCTCGTCGTCGGGCCCGACCAGGGGCGCGATCGTGCGGTGGGCCTCCTGGGCGCCGGTTCCATCCGCGGTAGCCATCGCCCGGGAGGATATTGAGCCGACGGCCCCGGGCGCGGGCCGGGGGTGACAACCGGAGCAAGATGCGCCCAGTCGGGTTGTAAAAGGAGGCAATCCGGGAATACCGGAGAAAGTTCGACAGGACGTGAGGCGCCCTGCCGGCAATCGCGGCGGACGTTCTCTTCCCCGTCCAGACACAGTCGTCGAAGCAGCTCAATTGCTAGCGAGAGGGGCGGTCTTCGGGCCGCCCCGTCGCGTTTAGGCGCCGCGGAAAGCGGCTAGTCCGAGGTGCCGACGAGGCGCTCGACGCCGGACTGCTCGATCGTCCGGCGCAGACCTTCGGCCAGCTGAATCCGCGGTTCCCAGCCGAGCAGGTCGCGGGCGCGGCCGATGTCGGGCTGGCGCTGCTGCGGGTCGTCGGTCGGCAGCGG
>JALZHV010000384.1 GCA_030860625.1 Actinomycetota bacterium | reverse complement strand
GCGCGGGGCAGGTCGCGCCGCTCGGCGCCGTCCTGAAGCAGCGGCTTGATGAGGTCGATGGGCACCGGCAGCACGATCGTCGAGTTCTGGTTGCTGCCGATCTCGAGCAGCGTCTGCAGGTAGCGCAGCTGCAGCGAGGCGGGGTTGGTGCTGATGATGTCGGCGGCGTCGGTGAGTTTCTGCGCCGCCTGCCACTCGCCCTCGGAGTTGATGATCTTCGCCCGCCGCTCGCGCTCGGCCTCGGCCTGGCGCGCCATCGCCCGCTGCATCTGCTCGGGGATCTCGACGTCCTTGATCTCGACCGTGGTGACCTTGACGCCCCAGGGCTCGGTCTGCTCGTCGATGATCTTCTGCAGCTCTTCGTTGAGGCGCTCGCGGTCGGCCAGCAGCTGGTCGAGCTCGGCCTTGCCCAGCACCGAGCGCAGCGCCGTCTGCGAGATCTGAGAGGTCGCGATCAGGTAGTTCTCGACCTCGACCACCGCCCGGTTGGAGTCGACGACGCGGAAGTAGGCGACCGCGTTGACCCGGCAGGGGACGTTGTCGCGGGTGATCACCTCTTGCGGCGGGATGTTGAGGGTGACCGTCCGCAGGTCCACTTTGACCATCCGGTCGACGACCGGGATCAGCAGGATCAGGCCCGGTCCCTTCTGGGCGATCAGGCGGCCGAGCCGGAAGATGACGCCGCGCTCGTACTCGCGCAGGATCCGGACCGACGACCCCAGCGCGATCAGCGCGAAGAACAAGATGACGATGAGAACTCCTGCGACTGCCTCCATCAACCCGCTCCTTCGCTCGAGTGGACCGCGGTCTGCGGCTCCGGGCGCACCACCAGGGTCAGCCCGTCAACCGCCTCGACAGTGACTTTATCCCCCAGGCGGACCGGGCCGGCTCCCTCGGCGAGACGAGCTCGCCAGAGCGCTCCCTCGACCCAGACCTGCCCCTCGGGGTCGATCGAGCTGCGCGCCTCGGCGGCGGCTCCGATCATCTCCTCGGCCCCGGTGCGGACGCGGTCGTTGCGGTGTGCCTCCCAGACCTTGCGACTGACGAAGTAGAAGGTGATCCCGGAGAGCAGGCCGAGGGCGATCAGGCCCCCGCCGGCGTAGTCGGCGATGTCGCTGTCGGAGCTGAAGGCGAACACTCCCGCGGCGGTCAGCCCGGCGACGCCGAGGACGGCGAGCACGCCGCCGGTCGGCAGCAGCAGCTCGGCGGCGAGGAGGCCGAAGCCGACGATCGCGATCAGGACGAACAGTTCCATCGCTTCGATTATCCGCCCTTCAGCGCGTAACGGCGCACGTCCGCTTCCAGTTCGGAGTTCTCGGAGTAGGGGCCCTGTTTGAGGAAGACGAGCTCGCCGGAGCGGTCGTAGATGGCGGTGTCGGGCAGGCCCCCGAGCGTCGCGCCGAGCGAGTCGAGGATCTCTTTGTCGGGGTCGATGTAGCTGGGGAAGGGCACCGGTTCTTCGCGCAGGAAGCCGGCGGCGAAGTCCTCGGAGTCTTCGGAGTTGACGCCGAGGAAGGCGACCCGCTTCCCGTAGCGGGCCGAGAGCTTCTGCAGGACCGGGAACTCGAACCGGCACGGCCCGCACCAGGAGGCCCAGACGTTGACGACGATCGGGTAACCGCGCAGCTCGGCGATCCGCTTCTCGTAGGCCTCGGTGCCGCCCGGAAGCAGCTCGTTCGCCTGCTCGTGGAGGGCGGCGAGGGGCGGCGGCGCGCCGGCCAGCGCCTTCGCGTAGTCGGGGTGGGAACCGCCGGCCGCACTGTTCTCGCCGGAGCCGCAGCCGCCCGCAAGGAGCACCGGGAGTAGGAGTGCAGAGAGCGCCAGGAGAGGTCTGATTCGCGCAGTCATCCGCTCAGTGGGTACAATACGTACGTTCGGTTCGCGAGTTCGCGAGCCGCGTGAGTTCTTCGGGGGGGACTCCAGTCGAGCCCCGCATCCTCGTTCACTAGTCCCGGCCGGTATGTCCGTATTCGGCGGGACGGAAGCCCAGAAGCCTTCTATGGCCAAGACCACTGACGTTGCCGCGGATGCGGCAGTTCCTTCAAGCGCCGATATCGAGCGCGCCGCGGCGTTTGCCCGCGAGCCCTTCCTGCTCGACGGCGAGGGGCCGGAGGCGCTGGCGCCGGGGACCGCGCGCCGCCGCGCTCTCGACGCGGCCCTGAAGGAGCTGGACGAAGGCGCCGAGCACCCCTCGATCCAGTGGCGGCGGGACTTCTCGCTGCTGCTGGGGCTGGAGCGCTTCCTCGCCGACGAGCCGCCGAAGCTGCGCGACGGGGCCGAACTGAAC
>JALZHV010000383.1 GCA_030860625.1 Actinomycetota bacterium | reverse complement strand
CGGCCACCCCGTAGAGGAAGGAGAGCCCGAGCAGGAACATCCCCATCAGGGAGATGATCACGGTGATCCCGGCAAAGAGGACCGCTCGGCCGGCGGTGTCGACGGCCTTGATTGCCGCCTCGCGCGGCTCGACCCCTTCGTCAAGGCAGTTGCGGAAGCGGGTGACGATGAAGAGGGCGTAGTCGATGCCGACGCCGAGGCCGATCATCCCCGCCAGGACCGGGGCGAAGTCGGCGGTCGGGAAGAGGTGGGTGCCCAGCGTGATCACGGCGAAGGCGACGCCGAGGGCGAAGAGGGCGGTGAGGATCGGCAGTCCCATCGCGACCGCCGAGCCGAAGGTGATCAGCAGGACGATGACCGCTGCCCCGAGGCCGACAAGGAAGGAGATGTCCCCTTCTTCTTCCTGGGCTTCCACGATCGGTGCGCCTCCGAGCTCGACCTGGAGCCCGTCGCCGCCGGCTCCCTGCGCGAGGGCGATGATCTCCTCGGTCTTTTTCTCGTCGATCTTTTCGGTGGTGACGTCGTACTGGACGGTCGCGTAGGCGATCTTGCCGTTCTTGCTGATCGCCGCCGTGCCGGCCCCGTCGTAGGGGCTGGCGACTTCGCTGACGTGCGGGAACTTCGCCACCTTCGTGAAGACGCCCTCCATCTTCCGTTCGACCGCGGGCGACTCGACCCCCTGGTCGGCTTTGAAGACGATTTGGGCGACGTCGCCCGACTGAGCGGGGAAGCGTTTTTCCAGCAGGTCGAGGGCCTGCTTGGAATCGGAATCCGGCAGCTTGAATTCTTCGCTGAAGTTCTCGCCGACGGCGCCGGATATGCCCATCATCACGACGAGGGCGGCGATCCAGCCGAAGATGACGGTCTTACGGTGACTGGTGGTCCAACTGGCAAAGCGTCTCATTGGCGCGCGCACCGTACCAATGCCGCCAGCGGATCGGCGTGAGCCTCTCTCGGGACCGTTAAGGTCTTGGCGGAGCAAAAAGATTTGACAATGTCATCGATCCCCACGGACCCATGAAGCTCACGCCTTCCCCTCGAGCATTGCCTCTTATCCAGATCACTAAGCCTGCTTAGGGTCAGACCGCCGAAGGCTCGGCGACCTGAGGACCCGTGTCGGTTTTTATAGACGGGATGCACCGTGAGCGTCCTCACGTCGCACCCGAGGAATAGATTCTGGGCGGATGCCTGAGACCCAGATCGCCCGGTTCCGCCGGGTCATCAGCTCTGCCTACGCCTCGCTGGAGGCGCGCCGGCAGGAGGTGAACGACCTCAACGTCTTCCCGGTCGCCGACGGCGATACCGGCGACAACATGGCGATGACGCTGCGCGCCGTGATGGAAGAGCTCGACCGCCTCGAAGGCCAGGAGGTCGACGAGGTCGGCCGCACCGAGCTGGTCCAGGCGCTGGCGAGGGCGGCGCTGATGGGGGCGCGCGGCAACTCCGGGGTGATCCTGAGCCAGATCGTCCGCGGCGCCGCCGAGGAGCTCGCCAGCCGCCCCGGCGAGCTGATCGACCCGACCCTCGTCGCCGCCGCCTTCGCCAGCGCCGCCGACGCCGCCTACGAGTCGGTGCGCGAACCGGCCGAGGGGACGATGCTGACCGTCTTCCGCGAGATGGCCCACTCGCTCTCCCGCCAGCTCGCCCACCTCGAGGCCGAGAAGCAGCGGCTCGGCCGCGAAGCCACGGAAGAGGAGCAGGACGCGGTGCTGGCCGAGGTGCTGGAGCGGGCGATCAAGGACGGCGAGCGCGCCGTCGCCCGCACCCCCGAGCAGTTGGAGGTCCTGCGCGAATCGGGCGTGGTCGACGCCGGCGGCCACGGCCTCGTCCTCATCCTCGCCGGGGTGGTCGCCGGGCTGCGCGGCGACGGGGCCGCGACCCCGGAGGTCCAGCACCACGAGCCGCCGCGCCGCAGCCTCCCGCACCACGAGGACAGCCGCTACCGCTACTGCACCAACTTCATCGTCTCCGGCAAGGGGCTGCAGGACCGCAAGTACCTGCCGCGATTGGAGAAGCTCGGAGACTCGGTGCTGGTGGTCGGCGACGACGTCACCCTCAAGGTCCACGTCCACACCGACGAGCCCGAGGCCGCGGTGGCGGTCTTCGACGGGGTCGGGAACGTGACCAACCTCGACGTCGCCGACATGCGCGAGCAGATGGCTGAACGCGACGCGCGGCTCGGGGCCGGCGGCCGCACCGGCGTCGTCGCGGTCACCGCCGGCGACGGCCTGCAGCGCCTCTTCGGCGAGCTCGGCGCCCACGTCGTCCCCGGCGGCGAGACCCTCAACC